>CAYVDZ010001064.1:0-2162 GCA_964450575.1 uncultured Opitutus sp. | reverse complement strand
CTCCCCAACCGATGCCGGTCAGGGTTGTGGCGACGCTCAAGCGTGTGTCCCAGCGAGGAGCGTCGTCGGGATCTGGTTTCGTGCGGGCGAAAGCACGCGCGAGCCGAAGCTGGTAGAGGGTGATCCCGGCCATTGTGACCGCCCAGGGGGCGTGCGATTGCTCGGGATGAGCGGCCGTGAGGGCCAGGGAAAATGCCGCTACGCCGCCGATGGAGGCGAGAGCGCCATTTACCACGCTGCCGTACGCCACCTTGATCAATTCGCGCTGGGTCTGGAGCTCGATCGGATGAGCTGCAGAGGAGGCCGGGGCGCAGCGGGCCGCGTCAACCTGTCTGTCGAGGACGGCACCAGCGGAGTTGGATTGCGCGGAAGCGATCATCATAACGCTACCGGTTTACAGTAAGGCTCCGGCGGCGACATAGCGAGCGATGACCTTGCCTTGCTGCAGCACTATACTGGTCTTTTACGGAGCGTCGCGCTCTGCTGGATCTCATCACGCACCTTGAGCTAGTGCGCCCAGACCAAGTCGCTCCGTTGGCGCGGTCAGGATCGTTGCTGGGCAAGGCCGCGAACTGTGGTTCACGCATCCCCAGTGCCCTGCTTCCTGCACCAGCCGGGCCGAATTTAACGAGCGCCCAAACCGACGCTGCGCAATTCCTCGGCGATGACGGCTGCGTCGAAGCTGCGGAGCAGCGGCTCCAAGGCCGGCGCCTTGAAAATCGGCCGGTTCCACTGCACGTCACCCCGCAATACCTCCCGCACCAGAGCGGGTGGTTCAGGTTGCTGGAAAGGTGGCAAAGGTGGAACGGGGAAGTGCATGGGGGTCTGTTGTTGATGACCGTACGGTTGGAGGATTGTGCCCTTAGCCACCGGAAAAAAGTGGATTCATCCTTCAAAGGCGCGGCTTTAGTCGTGGCCCGAAGTTGGCAGTGAACGGCACTTCGCTCGCAAACTGGTGAGGGGTCGGCAATGCGGGAGCCCGAAAAACGGGTACACCCCATTGAACATCGGTGCGGCTCACAAGCCTGACGGCCTCACGGTCGCGCTGCTTACGGTCGGGGTGAAGGCGAAGAAGATGTTGCAGCGGATTCATCGGCGAATTTGAGGGTAAAGTGCGAATCGGCACGGAAGGGAAATGAGTTGAGAACAAATTGTGCCCTTGCCGAGCAGGCGTGCGCCTCTCAACGTCTGCTGGCTTGCTTTTAACCCCTTGTATCGGCGCGCCTGTTTTACCCTGTTTTGATCAATCAATCCGACGGCGCGGCTGATCGCGGCCGGCGCGCGTCTTCGCAGCTTTTCCCATCGTCAACCACACTGCTTGTTTCAACCATTATGAGTAACGCTTACGTCAGCAACGCCGCCATCGCGCCCAACGCCAAACGGCTGTTGTGGGCAGGATTCATGGCCATCTTCGCCGCCGGCATGGGCTTCGGCGTGAGAGGTGGCATTTTCGATAATTGGGCCAGCGAATATGGCTTCAGCGCCACACAGCTCGGTGCCATCGGAGGAGCGGGCTTTACCGGATTCACCTTCGGCATTTTCATCGGGGGGATTTTGTGTGATCGAATTGGATACGGAAAACTCGTGATCGCCGCCTTTACGTTCCACGTGATTTCGGCCTTCGTCACCTTTGGGGCCAGCACGCCGGACAACGCCTACCTGTTGCTCACCTGGGGTATGTTTATCTTCGCGTTGGCAAATGGAACCCTCGAGGCGGTCGCAAATCCGCTCATTGCGACTCTTTACCCCAACAATCGTACCCACTATTTGAATATCCTTCACGCCAGCTGGCCGGCAGGCATCGTGGCCGGTGCCGCGGTAGGTTGGGTGCTCGATGACAAGATGCAGATTGGCTGGAAGTACCAACTCGCCTTCTATCTCGTGCCGACGGTCATCTACGGATTGATGTTCCTGGGGCAGAAGATGCCCAAGTCGGAAGCCTCGGAAAAAGGCGCCAAGCTCGGGGAGATGTTCAAGGATATCGGTCTTCTCGGCGCGGCGGTCGCGTGTTATCTCCTGACGCTCTTCTTCTCCGGTCCACTCGGTCTGCCGCAGTGGGTCGCTTACGCTATCGGTGGCGTGTTGCTCCTCGTTGTCGGTAAGATCACAAACTTTTCGATGGGCTCGGTCCTCTTGTGCATCCTCTTCGTGCCCCATGCTCT
>CAYVDZ010001063.1:0-2163 GCA_964450575.1 uncultured Opitutus sp. | reverse complement strand
CCGCCAACCTCCCCGATTCGATGGTGGCGCAACTCCTCGGCGGGCCGCCCGACCGACTGCCGGCTGCAGCCCGACGCGCCAGCCCGATCGCTTACGTGAGCGCCACGGCGCCGCCTTTCTTTCTCGTCCACGGCGAGGCCGATCGAGCGGTGCCGCCCAGGCAAAGCATCACATTTCACGCCGCGCTTCGCGACGCGGGCGTGGAGTCAACCCTGCATCTGATTCCCGAGGGCGGTCACGCCAATGCCGCCTTCGCGCAAGGCGTACCGCACGAAGCGATCGCGGCCTTTTTCGACCGCCACCTCCGGCCACCGACGCCGATCAACGCCACCGAACCCTAATGAACGTATCGCCACCCCACGCGGGGAGTTTTCTCCCGCGCCATTGTCAGATCATCGCGCTCGTCGCCGCCAGTGTCGTGTGCCATGGGTTCGGTGTTTTCTTGATGGCCGCGACGCCGGCCAGACCCCCCGCAATTACCGGATCGGAATCACCGGCACAGCGTGCGGCGCGGGAATCGTGGGCGTTCACGCCCGATCCAGCGCTGCCCAACGTCCTCATTTTGGGGGACTCGATCTCGGTCGGCTACACCCGGGACGTGCGCACGCGTCTCGCCGGACGGGCGAATGTGTTTCGTCCCATGACAGCCAACGGAAACGGGCCGGAAAACTGCCAGGGCACCACCCTTGGTCTCCAAAAGATCGATACGTGGCTGGAAGGACGAAAATGGGACGTCATTCATTTCAACTGGGGACTGCACGATTTGAAGCACGTCAAAGTCGCGGGGTCCGCGGAAAACTCCAACGAAGTCACCGACCCGCTCCAAGCCCCTCTCCCGGTCTACGCGGACAATCTCCGCCAGATCGTCACGAAGCTGAAAGCGACTGGCGCGCGCCTCGTGTTTGCCACGACTACACCGGTTGCACCGGAGACCACCGCGCCGCTCCGCTCGCCTGCCGCCCCGCCCGCTTACAACGCGACCGCGCTCGCAATCATGCAGGCGAACGGAGTCCACGTGAACGATCTGTTTTCCCTTGGCGAATCAGTCCCGCACACGCAACTGCCGCAAAATGTACATTACAACGCCGCGGGACTGACGAAGCTGGGCGAAGCAGTGGCCCGGGTGATTGACGAAGAGTTGAAGGCACACCGAAAGTAGAACGCTCCCACAGGGAGTGCCGTTTGCGGGCAGAGCCTTCGCGCGCAACGACCTCGACAACAGCAACGAGGCGTCGCGATTTTTCGTTTTGAAACCCCGGCGGTATCCGTCAATCACGGCGGCTGGTATGACTCCGTTCACCTTGCCAACCGACTACGCCCGCATCAAACGGGTGCACAGTTTCCATGAGCTGGTCACGACGCGGTTGGCAGACGGCGTCAACGCCCTCTGCTGGCAGCGAACGCTGCCCGAGGGTTTCAGCGAGGTCGTGGAAAAGCTGGGATGCGGAGAAGGGATCACGCCCCTCGACTCCGGGCGGCTTCACTCCCTGCCGTTAAGTGAGGCCGGGCGAGCCGCCATCGCGCTGCTCCTCGAAGACCAGCAATTGCTGCGCGAACACGGCCTGTCTCCGTCCCTCGACTGTATTCAAAACTACCCCCGCGACGAGGAACCCGGGGCGGTGCCGATTGACGTGTATTCGTTTCACGCGGACAGCGCGACGGTGGAAACCGACACCTATCTTTGTACCTACTTTGGGCCTGCGAGCGAGGGCCTGCGCAACGAAGAGGCGCACCCGCATGTAGGTATTCCCGAAACACGCGCCGAACTCCTTCGCCACTTCGGTGGGGAGGATAATGACGAATTTCGCGAGTACCTGAAAGAGTGCTGCTATGATCTGCATTACGCCGCCGCCCCGCAGGCCCGGCCGTTTTCCTTCGGCTTGGGCAACCTGTGGCGCATCGCGGTCGATTATCCGGGCAGTCCCGTGCCACCGTGCATTCACCGCGCGCCCGAAACGATTCCCGGCCAGCCGCCGCGATTGCTGCTCATCAGCTGAAGGAGAGTCGAGTTATATCAATCTTTTCGTGTGGTTCGTGGTTCATCGGAATCGGATTTTTTAACCACGAAAGGCACGAAATATCTGTGTCCTCTGTGGTGAAAAATTCAAGGACTGAACCCGGAGGTTTAACCACAGATTACACAGATACGAACCGGATATAAGG
>CAYVDZ010001062.1:0-2165 GCA_964450575.1 uncultured Opitutus sp. | reverse complement strand
TGCACCAGAAACTCGACCTCGGCCAAGTCTTGCTCGGCTGGCGGCCAGTAGCACTCGCAGGCATGCAATTTCAGCGCCAGCACATGTCCCGATTCTGCGACGGAAAGGGTCAGATTCGGACCAAACAGATCGAAATCCGTGCGTCCCCGCGCCGCAAAGACGGCGAGGTAATACCGCACGTCTTCCCGCAGCCAGTCCGCCGGCAGCCTTTGCTCTGACGCGACCCGGCGCATCAGGACCTCTGTTCGACCGGCCGGTTCAACCATTCTGGTGGACGCGATCCGTGACTTGGGATCCGGATAGGCCAGCGTCATGACGGCGCCATGACACAATGCCACTTCGAGGACGAGATGCTCGCTTGCGCTCAATTCCGCCAAGCGGCGCAAAGCACGTTCAATTCGGAAAGATGATAAAAAGGGCATGTTAGATAGCGAATGCTCCACGAGTTCTCGACCGGCTGGGGTAGCCGTGAAGCCGCGGCTTTGTTCCTAATGATTCGGTTTTAGGCATGACTCGCCTTCGCGGTAGGATGCTTCAGTTGGCGGTTGGTCGATGAACTCGCATCCGCGGCCCATAAAAAAAGACCGCATTGAGGGCACACACCGAACCGACCCGGTAATCGGAGTGATTCGAGCAAATTAGGCGGAAGCTTCGTGCCGCATCCCCCGCAAGCGTCGCCCGTCACTTGGGCGGCACTTGGTTTCCCGTCCACCGTCAAACGATCGTGGTAATCGAGAATTGAGTCGGGAAGCCGGGACCGAACGGCATCCATCTGGCTTTGCAGAAGAGCGCCTTCACGACTCTCGGTCGGCACCCGACGAATTTCCTGCGTCAACCAGTTCAGCGAGCGCAGTTGGCTCAATACTTCGGCGGAATACATTGCGCTCTAACTACGCAAGCTCCCTGCCACCCTTCGCCGCTTGCACCTAATTGGGTTTCGCGCAGAAGGTAATAATTTTCACCCTTGGTAAAGCAAAGGCGCGGGAAGCCACAATTTCCGTTTAGGTGCAAATTTTGCAGCCTCGTAATGCAATTACTGCGGGTGGAAGATTGAGGAGTCATGGCTAGACTCTTGACAAGGTTTGCCGGCGCGTTCCCACGGGGAGTCTGGACGGGGTCATGTCGTGTATCCGATTCACGACATGACCCCGGCACGCTTCGCTCGCTTGCTCCGACCGCCGAACGCCGGGTGTTGCGGTTTGACTTGCCTGTCAGTCACCGTTGACTGTCACAGATGAAAACCAGTGTGCGAGTGTTTCAGCGCGAGTTTCCCCGCATGAGGCGGCTGGCGGCGGCAGGTAAGGTGATCGTCATCGAGGCGGAGGGACAGGCGTTTGAATTCCGCGCCCGTCGCCAGAGCGCGGGCGCCCTGGGGTGCATGGGGGGCCGCGCCAAGCTGGACGGCTTGCGCGATGGTCCGGCGATTCCGTTGCAGGAGTGGGGCGACCTCGCATGGTGAACTACCTGCTCGATACGCACGCGGTGCTGTGGATCGTGGAGGCATCCCCGCGGCTCTCGCCAAAAGTCCGGGCCTTGGCCAAGACCCACCGCGCCGACGCCTTGGCGGTGGCCGCGATCAGCCTCCTCGAGATCGCCCGCAAAGCGCACGCCGGAGAGATCGTTCTCGCCCCCGATCCCGCGGTGTGGCTCGAAGACTTGTCCCATCGTTTCCAGATTCTCCCGCTCACGCCCGCCATCGCGTGGCGCGCGGTCGGACTGGAATGGGAGCACAAGGATCCCGCCGATCGCCTGATCTGCGCCACGGCGATTGAGCACAAGCTCACGCTCGTGACGCAGGACAAGGAGATCGCCCGCTGGCGTGGCGTGCCCGTGCTCTGGTAGCGGCCGAGGTAACGAGGCCGGAAACTGCAGCCACCTTCAGCCGGTCTGCTTACGTCGTCCGCTACACCAAATCGCGCCGCCATGGCTGCGTTGAGCGGCCGCTCAGGGGTCAGAAAAAGATGACAGGTTGATAATCTTTCGCTGGCCTAACCCGCTCGACCACCCGAGCCGACTGGTTCGGATCGCGTTCAACCTCCCCGCCACAAATCACGATTCCCCCGCCTCGACGAGCGCAGGATGAACACCCGGCGTTTTTGATGGTGGCTGTGGCCCGACAGGCCTCCAACCGTGACGACGACGTTGCAATGCCTGCATGATCCACC
>CAYVDZ010001061.1:0-2167 GCA_964450575.1 uncultured Opitutus sp. | reverse complement strand
GGTGCACACTTCGTCGTAATCCCCCGCGTACTCGCGATAATCCACCCGACGCACGTGGAACGCGGGATCAAAGCGCAGATGGCCCGGCAGGGCAATCTGCGTGGTCGCAATCGCGTATGCACCCCGCACGCGGGTGGGCGCCACCACGCGCTGCACTTCGGACTCCGACAGGTCCACGACCGTGTCGCTGAAATACCCGCCGCCCTTCACCGTCATCCGCGCAGATGGCAATGCCTGCCAGCGGAGCTCACTGTGCAGCGACCATTGTTGTTCTCCACTGGTGTCTGACGGGGGCGAAAAATAACGGAGCACATCGCCATTGAGAAAGGCGATGACCTGCCACGTTTCCCGAAACGGACGGATCAAGATGCTTTCCAGCTCGGCCCGAATAAAAGTGCGTTCGACCGGCGCAAACGCCGACAGCAGCACGTTGTCCCGCCACCCGAGCGATCCTCGCACTTGATTCGAAAGGTGCCAACTGCTCGCGGACTGCAACGCGTCGAGTTCCGCCTGCAAGTCAGGCGGCAAGGCCGCGGTGGCCGCGGCCGCCGGGGCCTGACCGGACGTGGCCGTTTCAACTGCAGTGGCGGCGCCAACCGACGCAATCGAACGGGACGGTATCAAACAAAGCACTACAAACGACGCCGGGAGAATGAAAATCCATCGATAGGATCGCAGCATGAAGGAGAGGAGGAGGAGAACGCAAAGTGGCAGGACAAAGTCTTTCGACTCTGTCCTGCCTTTACTCTATCGGGGAGGCCGCGTCCGGCCACGCGGAAGGTTAATTGGTGGGAGCTTTGCGTTCGCCGCGGAGGCTCTTGAGCTCCTCGCGGATCTGCTTGCCGAGCGAACGTTCGTCCGCTTCGCGGGCGGTCTTGTCTTCCCGCAACAGCTCCATGATGGCCTTCTTTTCCTCAGCCGTGGCGGTCTTCAGTTTTTCGAGCATCGCCTTGCGCTCGGTGAGGTACTGATCGCGCTGCTCACGGAATTGCTGAATCACGGCGTGAACCGCCTTGGCGTTGGCCGACGCATTCTCGTTTGGACCTTTGCCCATCTTTGGGGCCGGTGGCGGTACCACTGGAGTCACTGGAGTTACCGGCGGCGCGGGAGGCGCCGGAGGCGTCGTCGTTTGCGCGTGCAAACCAACGGACGTGGCGACAGCGAGAGCAGCAAGAGCCAGGATGCGATTGAGCTTATTCATAAGAAGGGATCGGAGGTTGAGGTTGGAATGAGTTTGGATCCGACACCTCCTTTGCAATCGACATGCCAAGCGGGCACGCATGCGCTTCCGTCACGAATACACACAATTAGGAAATCACTCCTTTTTTGAGGTCCACCGTTTGGGAACCTACACCCAACAAATGTCCGAAACGCGTGGGTGTACGTTCCAAAGCCGCCCCGACGCGCGGATGCCAGGAGTTCTTCCTCCACTCGCAAAGCCGACTACGTGCCGCCTCCTTTAATGGCGCGATGCGCTCCGCTTCAATCCGCTGTTTCCGTCGAGGTGTCCTTCAGCCGATAGCGAATGAAGTCGCGCGTAACCCCAAGCGCACGCGCCGCCGCAGATACGTTTCCCCCCGTATGCTCGAGCGTGCGCCGGATCAACGCATCGATGGCCGCATCGAGCGAGAACTCAGGAGGAAGAACAAAGTCCGACGCGACCCACGCTTTTGCAGCAGCTTCCGCCGCCGTGCCGGTCGCACCCGCCAACGAGGAAAAGGTCAGCCGGTCGTCATCAAACACCAGCGACCGTTCGATTTCGTGCGCCAATTCGCGGACGTTGCCCGGCCAGCGATGTCCGCGGAGTCGCTTCTGCCCGACGGCGGGAATCGTCGGAGGCGGCAGCCCATAATTTTTCGCAATGCGCGCGGCGAGCGCCTCAGCCAACGGGACAATATCATCACCCCGCTCGCGCAAAGGCGGAATGCGGACTCGAAAGAGATCCAACCGATGCAGCAGATCCGCGCGAAATTTTCCTTCTCCCACCAGCGTCGGCAGGTCGACGTTCGTGGCCGCGATGATCCGCGCATCCACCGGCAACATCCGACTGCCGCCCACGCGTCGGATCGTCCGATCTTCAATGGTCTTGAGCATCTTTGCCTGAACCGGCAACGAGAGGCTCGGCAGTTCGTCGAGAAACAAGGTGCCGCCTTCCGCCGCTTCGATG
>CAYVDZ010001060.1:0-2174 GCA_964450575.1 uncultured Opitutus sp. | reverse complement strand
GGGTGACGCCGCGAACACGCTCAAGCTCTTCGCCGGGGAGTCGGGGCAACAGGTCGTTTACCTGGTCGATGCGGTCCGGGGGGTGACCACGAACGCGGTCGCGGGCGAATTCACCGCCCGCGAAGTGATCGAGCGCATGGTCGCCAACACCGCGCTGGTCGTCGTGCGCGATGAGAAAACCGGGGCGTTGATGGTGGAACGGGCATCTACGCCGAAAACCCGCGGCGACTCTCCCAAGGCGTCTTCCGATTTCTCGAGGCAAACAGCACACCCCATGAAACCCAAAAATCCCCTGTCCCGCGTGACCGCCTGGCTCACTCTTGCGCTTACGCCCGCCATCGCCGACGCGCAACCGGCCGGTACCACCGGCAGCAGTGCAAAGGTGGATTCCGATGTCATCACGCTGAACGCGTTCACGGTCTCGGCTTCCGATACCAGCGGCTACCGGGCGGAGAAAACCGTCTCGGGCACCCTCATCGCCACCGATGTGATGAGCATGCCCGCCAGCATCCAGGTCGTCACGGAGGCGCTCCTTGCCGACATGGATACGCGGCGGGTCGAGGATTCCATCCGGTTTGTCAGCGGCGTCGGCCTGGCCGCGCGCAACGAGGGTGCGGGTGGCGGCACGCGGAGCGAACAGTATGTGGTCCGCGGTTTCCAGACTTCGCAGGTGTTGCGCAATGGCATCCGCATGCAGGGCCTGACCAACTCGGCCAACGTCGAACGCGTCGAGATTCTCAAGGGGCCGAGCTCGATCTTTTTCGGTGCGGCCGATCCGGGCGGAGTGATCAACGTAATCACCAAGCGGCCATTGGAGGAGCGTTACGGCGCGATCAAGCTCGGTTACGGCGATGACAACTACAAGTACGCCGAGTTTGATTTCAACCAACCGCTCGTGGACAAGAAGCTGCTTTTCCGCTTCATGGGTTCGCGCCTCGACACCGACGGCTGGCGGAAATTCTGGCACGACAACCAAACCTTTCTCAGTGGCGTCGTGGCCTGGAATCCGTTCGCCAGCACGCGGATCACGTTCGATGCCCAGACTCGCCGCCAGACCGGCATTCAGGAGCGACTGGGCGACGTGTTCCTCACCACCGACGCTCCGGCGCCCTTCTCACAGCAGCTGCTGTCGGGCGCCGCTCTCCGCCGTTCGATCGAGATTGGAGCGCTCACCCCGACGGATTCCTACAAGGAACGGGCGGATTTCTTTTCCATTACCGCGGTGCAGAAGCTGGGTGACCACGTGCTGCTCAACGCGGTCTACGGCGCAAGCGACAGCAATCGCGAGCAGCGCACCACCACGACGCGAAACCGCATCGCGGTTAATGACAATTACTCCTACTTCGACCGTCCCACCATCGCGTCGCTCGGCGCGGTCAACCGCACCATCAATTTCAACGCGCTCGTTTCCTTCAATGTGCTGCGGACCAGGAACAAACTGGTCGTGGGCTGGGATCATGCCGAGGCCGCCAACAAGGAATTGCTGTTCGCCTACGCCAACAACAGCCCCTTCACGACCAAGCGGTTTCTCTTCGCGACCGGCACGACGGAGGAAATCTATGGCGTGAAAAAGTACCCGACGCTGGAGGAGATTGGAATGCCGGGAGGTCCGGGTGCCGTGGTCAACAACCCCTGGCGCAGTCCCGTCTGGCAGCAGGGAGCCTACGTCACGAACCAGACGAAACTTTTCAACGATCGGCTGACCCTGCTCGCCGGCACGCGCTGGAGCGATTTGCGCGGACAGGGCAGGACCGCCTGGACCCCGCAGTACGGAGGCACGTTCGCAATCACCAGGGCGCTGTCGGCGTACGCCCTCTACTCGGAGTCGTTCCGGCCGAATGGCCGCGCCAGCACGATTGATCCCACTGCGCCGTTTTTCCCGCCCGAAAATGGCGCGGGGAAGGAAGCGGGGCTCAAGTTCTCGCTGTTGAAGAACAAGCTTACGGGCACGATCGCGATCTTTCGCGTGGACAAGAAGAACGTTCGCCGGGTCAACTCCGGCGCCGCGGTCCTGGGCATCAACGGCGCGAGTCTCACCGATGGCGAGCGATCCGACGGCTATGAGGTGGACCTTGTCTGGACCCCCACGAGGAACTTCACCGCAATTCTTTCCGGCGCCCACATCGATGCGCGGATCGTGGCCGATGTCATCAACACGGCAAGCTCTCCGGATT
>CAYVDZ010001059.1:0-2177 GCA_964450575.1 uncultured Opitutus sp. | reverse complement strand
ATCGAGAGCGGCATTACGAAAATCCCGCGTCTGCCGGTGGCGGATACCAGCGGCCGGCCGGACCCGAAATTCTTCCGACTGTGGGATGAAATCAAACGCCAGCTTAAGGCCCAGGGCGACGCCAACTTTGATCGCGGCAAGCCCAAGCCGGAAGCGACCTGGCGGCAGGCTGAACCGGCGTTCAACATGCTCACTTCACAGTGGCAGGAGCGTTTTGAACAACATCGCGAGTCCAAGGGGGGCCAGACCTTCGTGCCACCGGTGCTCATCCTCGTATGCGACAACACCGCCATGGCGCAGGTGTTTTTCGAGAAAATCTCCGGGGAAACGGTCGAGGAAATCTCAGAAGAGGACGACGAGGGCACCGTGACCACGCGCAAAGAACGTCGCTACAACCCCGACGGCGTGCCCTTCCCCGATTTGGCCAACACCGCCGGGCGCACCGTGACGCTGCGTATCGATAGCAAGCTGCTCGCCGAGGCCGAAGTCGGCACAGCGACCGGCTCAAAATTGAAGGAAGCGGAGCGCCTGCGTGAGCTCATCGCCAACGTTGGTAAACCTGGCACACCCGGCGAGCACATCCGCTGCGTCGTCTCCGTGCAGATGCTCACCGAGGGTTGGGATGCCAACAACGTTACCCAGATCCTCGGCCTGCGTGCCTTCGGCAGTCAGCTCCTCTGCGAACAGGTCGTTGGTCGCGGCCTCCGCCGTATCAGCTACGACGCCTACATCGACGAAAAGACTGGCGAGGAGCGCCTGCGACCCGAATACGTGGACGTTTACGGCATTCCGTTCTCCGTCATTCCCTACAAGGGCCGAGAAGGCAAAACCCCGGAGCCCGACGATAAACCGACCAACCTCGTGCAAGCTTTGGTCGAGCGCGGCATGATGGAGATGCGTTTCCCCAACGTGGACGGCTACGTCATGGAGCTGCGCCAGCACAAGGTGCGGTGCGACATCGCCAAGGTGGAGCCGCTCACGATCAAGCCCACGGATTTCCCTACACAAGTTTACGTTCAGCCCCAAGTCGGCATCAAAGACGCCGGGCAACGCGGGTCGGGGGATTTCGCCTTGGGCAAGCACGACCGCGAAGAGTTCTACGATCTGCATCACATCCAGACGATTCTCTTTGAGATCACGCGCCTGATCGTCCACCGGCTCACCGAGTCGCAAGCCGGCAAAGAGGCCAAGCTCAAGCACCACGCCCGCCATCAACTTTTCCCGCAAGTGCTCGCCATCGTGGAAGACTATGCCGCACGACGAATCCAGTGGAACGGCTGTGCCAAGCAGGAACTCGCCCTAGAGGTTTACATGCGTAAAGTCGTCGAGCAGTTGAGCGACGCCATCGAGCCCGACCACGGCGCTGGTGAGCCACCGCTTCTACCGGTCATCAATCGTTTCCGTCCCTACGGCAGCACGGCGGAGGTGCGTTTCACAACCACACGTCCGTGTCATACGACTTTCAAGAGCCACATCGATCAAGTGGTCCTCGATACCGATACATGGGAGCGTTCGGTGGCGTTTCAACTGGAAGCCAGCGACGCGGTTTTGTTTTTCGCCCGCAACGATCACCTCGGCATCGAAATCCCGTATGAGTTTTACGGCGGTGCGCACAAGTTCCTGCCTGATTTTGTCGTGCGCCTGAGAAACGGCGTAAACGTGCTACTGGAAGTCAAAGGCCTTCACGGCGAGAAGGAGGAAGCGAAGTTTCAGGCGGCCAAACGCTGGGTTTCCGCCGTCAACAACTGGGGGCTCATGGGCCGCTGGGCCTTCCATGTCTGCAAGAGTCCCGACGCGCTTCAGACCGAGGTGGAGTATATCAACCAGCAACCTCTCGCGTAACCATACCCACCACCATGCCGCTCGTCGTCGTTCACCGGGAAAACAAATTCAATGAGGTCCTGAGGAACATGCGGCGCAGTGGTGGCAGTCGTGCCAACGCGTATCGCAAAATTGGGGAAATTCGCCAAAGCTTGGCTCTTGGCGAGGGATCGATCAAAGGGGTCAAACTTTGTACTTTGCACTCGCTCCCATCTGCAACGCGGAACTATCTGGCACACGGTACGCCCTCGGCAACCGGGGTCACGCCGTCTGCTGTCCTCCTCCGGCCTGCGCGGTCGCCCCGCTCGGTGCACCCTCCGCTTCGCTCCGGGCTGAACGGAGGTTGACATGGGGTC
>CAYVDZ010001058.1:0-2179 GCA_964450575.1 uncultured Opitutus sp. | reverse complement strand
TTTCTTTAACATACAAAGTAGCATCTAGCGGCCCGACCCCTTTGGCTGCTTCCGGTGCAGCGCGAGGGCAACGACGTGCGCATCACGGCGAAACTGATCAACGGCGCGGACGGCCTGCAGGTGTGGACCTCGGGCAATCTCAAACGCAGGGTGGAGAGCTCACTCGCCCTGCAGGAGGAAATCGCCGGCCTGATCGCGAAGGAGCTGTCGCTGAAACTCGGCGTGACTTCTGCCGCGGCGACAGCGGCGGTGAATCCGCAAGCGTTCGAGCTCTATCTACAAGGCCGGCAGGCGTGGAATCTCCGGACGGCCGAAAGTTTGAACACCGCGGAGCAGTGTTTCAATCAGGCCATCGCGCTCGATCGCAACTTCGCCCGTGCCTATGCGGGACTGGCCGACGTGTGGCTACAGCGCTCGGTGCCCGATTCGGGCGAACCGGCACAGAGACGGAAAATTGTGGAGCAGATCCAGACGGCCCTCAGATTGGAGCCTGATTTGGCGGAGGCGCATGTGTCCTTGGGCCACATCTACCTGGTCGCCCAGCCCTATGAGGAAGCGGAGAAGGAATTACGCACGGCGATTCGGCTAAATCCAAACTACGTTTTGGCGCACCAGACCCTGGCCCGCGCCTTGGAGGCCGACGGGCGCTTGGAAGAGGCCTTCACCTCCTACCAGCGGGCGCTGGAACTGGATCCGCTGACGTCCCGGATCGCGGACAATTATGGCCGAGCACTCCTGATGGCGGGCCGCGTGGCCGAAGCGCTGGCGGCCTTTCAGCGAGCGGTGCGCCTCCAGCCGGACAACTGGCAGGCACGCTGCTGGCTGGCGTGGACCCTGGGCGAAGTTGGACGCACCCCGGACGCTGTCGTCGAGGCGCGGGGGCTGGCCAGCACGCTTAAAGACGCCCAAGTCGCGGGCACCCACCACGACAGCATGAACGCGATTTTTGCCGGGATCGTGCTCCATCGCGCCGGCTTGAAGTCGGAAGCGGAGGACGTGTCTCGCCGCATGCCCGCCGTGCGCCAACCGGTTCACGCGATGCTGCTCCTGATGAGTCGCGGCGACGATCCGTTGGCCACGCCCTTCGAGGGGATCGTGCCAGCGAACAACCTCGCCCTCCTATATTACCTGCCAGCCTTTGACCCGTTGCGCGGGGATCCACGATTTCAGCGCCTGATCGCGAACGCCGGTTTGGAAAAGCAATACGCGCGCGCAGGAAGAACGGGCCCGCTGGGCGAAAGCGAAACCGGGAGCCAAATGAGCACCGGCGAGAACAAAGCCGTTTTCCTCAGCTACGCGTCCCAGGACGCCGAGGCGGCGCGGCGCATGGACGTGGGGCGCGGGTCGGTGCGCAAAAGCTGCGGCGCGACGAAGCGGCGCGATCTAGGCGAGTTCGCGAAACGGGTTGAAGACTTTCAAACCCGGTCGCCGGAAATCTTTTTCGTTGCCGGTCGCGATGGTCAGATTGTGCCGGCGGGCGGTGGCCGCGATGTAGCTGTCTTCGAGCGGCATTTTTTGTCCGGCGCCCGCGAGGAGTTGCTGGTGTTCGGCCCACACGTGGGCGACGGAGACGTTAAAGCTGATGATCCGGCCGTGCATGGCGTCGGTGAGCCGGGTCAACCACGCTTGCAGGGCTTCGCGCGGCCGGCCTTCCTTGCTGCGAACCCAAAAGGCCAGTTGGGCGATCACCACCGAGCTCGTGTAGCACGCGTCCTGTTCGACTTCGAGCCACGCGACGACGCGCGGGTCGCCGTGTTTTTTCGCCGGCTGGCTCAGCACGTCGGCGTCGAGGAGCCAGCTCATAGCTTGCGGCGTTTGGGCAATTCGCGCCGGCGCGTCGGCAAGTCGGCCAGATCCACGGGACAGGCCTTGAGGACCTTCAACCAGTCGGCCTTCACGGCGACCCGCCGGAAGACGAGCGTGTCTTCCTCGGCGTCAAATTCGGCTTTGAAGTGGTCGCCGGGCTGGGTGGGCACCAACGTGGCCGGCAGAGTCAGGCGGCGCTTGGCATCGAGCGTGAGAATCATGGTGGGATTATCCCACGGAATCGGTTTTCGTCAAGAAACGACCTCATTAGCGATGCGAGCAAAGCCGTTTTCCTCAGCTGCGCGTCGCGGTGCGGCAAACGGGGTCAGGCCGTTCGATGTTCGTGAGGCTTGGCGGCAGAGTGGGCCGGCTC
>CAYVDZ010001057.1:0-2179 GCA_964450575.1 uncultured Opitutus sp. | reverse complement strand
ACTGCGGGCGAAGCGCGCATTTACGCGATGATGGGCGCGAGCGGTTCGGGCAAGAGTACGATGCTCAATCTGCTTGGCTGCCTGGACCGTCCTTCGCGCGGCCGCTATGTGCTCGCGGGCCGCGACGTGAGTACGATGAACGACGATCAATTGAGCGACGTTCGCCTCCGGCACCTGGGTTTCATTTTCCAAAGCTTCAATCTGCTGGCCCAGTCCACCGTCGAGGAGAACATCCAGTTGCCCCTTCATTACCAGGGCTGGGAGCCGCACCAGAGTCTGGCACGCGCGCGGCACATCGCGGGGCTGGTGGGCTTGGGCGCGCGATTACGGCACAAGCCCTCGGAGCTTTCCGGCGGCCAGCAACAACGCGTCGCCATCGCCCGCGCGCTGGCGAATGATCCCGCCGTGCTGCTCGCCGACGAACCGACGGGCAATCTCGATTCGCGCACCGGGCACGAAATCATGAATCTGCTCCGTAACCTGCACAAGGAAGGCAAGACGATCATCATGGTCACGCACGAGGCGGACATCGCGGCCTTCGCCAGTCATCGCATGTTCATGAAAGACGGGCGCGTCGAGCGCGTCGAAGGAGACGCTCAATGATGATGTCCCGCTACAGCCGCGAAATTACCGCAGGAATTCGCAGCCTGCTCCAGCACAAATTACGTTCCGTGCTGACGTTGCTCGGCCTCGTCTTTGGCGTCGGCAGTGTCATCGCAATGCTCGCCGTGGGCGAGGGCGCGAGTGCGGTGGCCCTCGAACAAATCCGCAAACTCGGCAGCAACAATATCCTGATTGATTCCATCAAGCCGGTGGAGGAGGAGTCCGCCAAAAACACCAGCGTTCGCGTGAGCATTTACGGCCTCACTTTCCAGGATCATCTGCGGATCAGTGAATCCCTTCCCACGGTGGCCCGCGCCGTGCCGGTCAAGCTGCTCCGCCAGCAAGGTCAACTCGGTGCCCGCACGCTGGACCTGCGGCTCGTGGGCACCACGCCGGACTGGTTCAACCTGGTGCGGCGCGACGTCATGGCCGGACGTGTCCTGAGTGATCTGGACTTGGACCGGCGCTCTGACGTGGTCGTGCTCACGGAACACGGAGCGCGCCGTTTGCTGGCGACCCGCGAAACGATCGGCCAGCCCGTGCGCCTGGGCGGGACGTTCTTCGAGGTGATCGGAATCGTGCGCAGCGAAGAAGCCCAGGGCGGCTCCGTGCAAGTGCCAGATCGCGCGATTGATGCCTACATCCCGTTGAGCGTCGCGCGCAGCCGTTTTGGCGACATTCACACGCAGCGCAGCGCGGGCACGGTTAATCGGGAGATGGTGGAACTGCACCAGATCATCGTTGAAGCCGCTTCGCTGGAAGCGGTCGAACGTACGGCGGCCGGAGTGGAGTACGTGCTGAACCGTTTTCATCAACAGCAGGATTATCGCATGAACGTGGCGCTGGCGTTGCTGCGGCAAGCCGAGGCGACCAAGCGCACCTTCAGCATCGTGCTGGGTTCTATTGCTGGAATCAGCCTGCTCGTGGGCGGCATTGGCATCATGAACATCATGCTGGCCACCGTCACCGAGCGCACGCGAGAGATTGGCGTCCGCCGCGCCATCGGCGCCCGGCGCAGTCAGATCATCCGGCAGTTCCTGATCGAAACCATCGTGCTTTCCACAACCGGCGGAATCGTCGGGATAATCGTTGGAATTTTCATTCCACTCGTCATCACGCGGGTGGCGGGAATGCCGACGCAAATCACGCCCGTCAGCTTGATTTTTTCACTCGGCATCAGTGTGGCCATCGGTGTGGTCTTCGGACTCTACCCCGCCGTGCGAGCCGCGCATCTCGATCCCATCGTCGCGCTCCGACATGAGTAGCGCGGTTCCGGAATCGAGTTTGACGGAGATGGTGGAACCCTTGCCACGTCCACCAATTCTTCGGGTTTGCACCCGGACCACTCCTGGCGCAAAGCTGATGCAGCCGCCCGTGCGGTTGCCACATCCTGCGTGCGAACCTGAAGGACACTAGGTTCGCCCGCCCGGCTGTGTGCCAACTGATAAGAATTTGGTTTTTAGGCTTCGCGGAAGAATCATACAACTCATATCTCACCGCTAATTTTCTTCACCATTAAATAGAGCTTGTCCCCTAAAGCGACCGTTTTCGAGGGGCGGTTATATTACATGTATAA
>CAYVDZ010001056.1:0-2179 GCA_964450575.1 uncultured Opitutus sp. | reverse complement strand
GGATGTCGCATATGCGACATCCATTTGGTTGATCGAAAAAGGCACGAACAATTCGGCGAGCAGATGAGCCGTCTTTCAAATCCGAGGTTTTCCTTGTCAGAAACACCATCACGGGTGATTTCGCGCAATCACTGATCGAGCCTTCCGGCATAGTACGCCTTGTGCGCGGTGTTCACTTCAAGCGAAGACGCGGAGCCCATTGGCCTTCGCGGACCAGAGGAGGAAAAATAACGCGAAGCAACGCTTGGTCGGGATCGACCAGTTTCATGTCGCATATGCGACATGAAACTGGTCGATCCCGATATCGAACTATTCTACTATGAGAATGATCGGACGAACGATCCGGTGCGATCATGGACGAGCACGTTTATGACTTACAAACCAGGTTTATAAATTTCCGGGGACGAGATACCCTATCATTGATCGCTATAACAAGCGGACCTGAGTCATCGACTCAATGAGCCATGGGTTCGCGATGGCGTTGAAAAAAGGGCTCCGGGTGACCTGGTCCGAAGGCAGCCCGGCGGAAGTGAGACGACAACCAGGGCGAACTAAACCAAGGATCGTAGATCGCAGCCACCGTGGGACGATCTCTTCAAACGGAGGTAAGAGGTATGGCCTGAGGTCTTCGGCTGGTCCCGGATGACAATAAAGGAGGGAGCCTGCCAGATTTCCAGTTCCTGACATTTTTGTCAGGTGGGGTGCCTTGTCATTCTGCCGCCGAGTCGGTTCTCAGAAGGCACCGGCTAGATCCTACCTCCTACGTGCTAACCCGCTGCGTGCCAAACTTATGAGCGCATCCTTGCCCCTCATGGGGCTACGATCCGCGTGGCTGAGATTTAATCAGCCTCTTGTCTTAACCCCGTCCCTGCCTAATTATGACCTCTAAACCCGTGTCTGCCCGCTTGGCGTGTCCCACGCCGAGGCGAGTTCTCCTTGCCGCCCTGCTCGCCCTTTCGGCGAGCGTTGCGTTCCCTCCCACTGCCTTGGCCACCCAAACGACCGCGACTGCCTCCAGCGGCGTCATCACGGGCATCGTGACCAACCGGACCACTGGAAACGGTCTCATCGGCGCGCGGGTCGAGATTCCTGCACTGAATCTCAGTGCGCTGGTCGACAACACCGGCCGCTACTTGTTAAACGTGCCGCCCGGCACCCATTCGCTGGTTATTAGCTACACCGGTCTGGATACGCAGAACGCCGAGGTCAGCGTCGCTCCGGGTCAGTCGGTGCTCCGCAGTTTCGACATGAGCAGTACGATCTTCATGCTCGATGCATTCAAGGTGGCGAGTGAGAAGGAGGGGCTGTCCGCAGCCATGACCCAGCAGCGCAACGCCGACAATCTGAAGAACGTCGCGTCGATGGATGCGCTGGCCGACCTGCCCAATATGAATGCGACCGAGCTGGCGATCCGCCTTCCCGGGGTGACGTTCGCCAATCCAGGCGATGAAGTCGTGGAAGAGATCAGCGTCCGCGGCATGGGCTCCGGCATGACCTCCATCACGATTGATGGCGGCGGCATGTCTTCCTTTAGCGCGCAAAATCGCAGCACTCGCATGACCGCCTTCACCGGCAACATGTTCGAGTCTCTCGAGCTTACCAAGGGCCAGACTCCGGATCGCAGTGTCGATTCCCTTGGTGGCGGCGTGAATTTCAAAACCCGCTCACCCCTTTCAATGCGCGAAAAGCGCCGCGTCAGCTATAACTTCACCGCGCGCACCGCGCCTTCCTTCACCGACCACGTGCCGCTCCGCGAAAAACATCGGACCCACGGGCTCTTCAACTTGTCGTACCAGGAAAAGTTCGCGGTCTTCGGCAGTGATACCGAAAACCTCGCGGTCTCCGTGAACGGTTTCTACAGCGAAAATGCCTTCGGCTTTTTCCGGACCAATCGCGATTTCCAGCAGACCAACAACCAGCCCGCCTATCTCTGGGATTATCGCACCCAGGATAATTACAACAATCGGACGCAGCGGAGCCTCAGTACGAAGTGGGACTATCGTCTCAATCGGAACAACCTGTTCAAGTTGAACCTGATTTATAATGACGCGCCCGAGCCGATGCGCCGTCAGTATCAAGTGCGTGCCTTCGCTGGAAGCGCCACCACCGTACCGAGCAACCCGACCGGAATCGTACCCGGCGCGTTCAATGATCGGATCACGGTCGTTCGGGCCAATCC
>CAYVDZ010001055.1:0-2181 GCA_964450575.1 uncultured Opitutus sp. | reverse complement strand
ATGCGCTACGGGAATGTTTTCGAGGAGGCGATCCGTCTCGTCGAGACGGGTCGGATCAATCTACGCGGGCTCATCAGCGGCGTGTTGCCCCTGGCCGAGGTGGACCAGGCCATGCGCCTCGCGTCGGAGAAAAACACTGCTCTAAAAGTGCAGTTGGAGATCAACTAGGCCCGGCGAAGATCTCAATGCGGAAGTCATCGAAAAGAGTGACTGCACGCTCGTCGTTTTCACCCACCACACCTCATGAACCGCCCAGCCAAACACAACGGGTGCGGGCCACATGCCGAACGCGTGGCTGGTTGGTGAAAATCGTCACCGCGCAGGATCTCCTTTTCGTCAATCGCCGTGCCGACCTCGCAACGACGCCACCTCCTACTTCCCCACCCGCAGATTTTTCGCCGTCGCGTGAAACGGCAGCGTGATCGGCTCGCAGGTTCCACCTTCGAACTGCCGCTCGATCTGCGAGAAGAGCGCCCGGGCGATCTGAGCCGTACTGCTATATAGAAACGTAATCGGGAGCGGGCAGAGGAAATTAATTTCCGCGTGCTTGTGCGCCACGATCTTCAGCTCATCAGGCACGTTCACCCGCTGCTCGAGCACCGACATGATCACACCGGGGACACTCGTGTCAGGAAATACCACCAGCCCATCCGGCCGCGCCGCCTGCCGCCAGATCTCCTTGAATTCCTTATAGCCAAACTCCTCCTGCGACTCGTCCCGCACGAAACCGTGCGCCGTGCGTATCCATTCTTTCCGTACTTCGATCCCGTGCGCGGCACAGACTTCCGTGAAGTGCGCGTAGAAATCGCTGCTCGTCGTCGCGGACGTCGCTGAATTCGGCTTTCCCGGCTCGAGGATGGAGATCATTCCCGCCGACCGACACCCCTGCTTCTTCAGCAGCGCGACCGACGCTTCCGCAAACTGGTCAAAATCCAACAACACCCGGTTCCGCACCGGAGCATATGAAAAATACGCCGTTAGCACCGGCAGCGACTGCAGCCAACCCACCACGTCATCGGGCACGTCGGTCGCGATCACGGCCTGGACATCGCGCCGGTCCACCGCCCGCGCCAGATCGTTCCAGGTCTTGCCGCGCTGCTTCTCACTGCGCGGATCAAACCAAACCTTCACATTGATCTTTTCCGCCTCCAGTAACCGGGCGAGTTCCACATGCACCGCGCGTTTGAACCCGTTCGCCTGGTTCAGCCAGATGTTCGAATCATAATATATACCCACGTCGCTTAACCGCGCGCGCCGCTTGCTCACGAAGGTCCCAATCTTGGGCTGCCGCGTCAGCAGTCCTTCTTTCACGAGTGGAATCAACGCCGCATGAATCGTGGCCGCGTGCGTTTGCCATTTGGCCGCCAGTTCGGAGCTGGACGGCAATTTCGTGCCGGGCGCGAGCTGGCCCGAAAGAATGAGGTCGCGAATCTGTTCGCTAATCTGCCGGTAGACGACTTTCGGACGGTCGATGGTGAGGTTTAAGGGGTCGGCGGACATGAATAATCGTAATGCGAAGAATCCAAACGATTCGCTCCACGTCAATGGTCGCCATTGTCATCCGGCACCTTCCTTTGCGGTCGCTTGGCCTCCCTGCCAACTTGCGATAGTCACTCCTCCGTTGCGATGCGCTACCTGCGCCTGCGCAGGAGCCCCTCCCATCGCGGCTGCCCTTACCTACGCAACAGGCGCTTATCCTGTCGCGGCCTCCTGCATCCTACGAATTTCCTTTTCCACTCCGCGGTTAAACCTGGGCTCACACGGTCCCAATACCGGATACGTTTGAGAAATGAATAAACCAGATAAACAGACTTGAACGCCCCGGTTTCAAGCCGGCACTCTCCCTCCTTCACAGGCCTTGGAACAACGTCACGCCTCTCGCCCTCGTCCGTCGGAAACCATGAATACTCGCACTCGTCAGCACCTCGGTCACGCCACTTTCCTGCTCGCCCTTTTGACCACGGTCCACGCTGCGCAGCAGCCCGCCCCGGTCGGCATCAAAGTCGGTTTCGCCGAGCGCGACATCACCCCTTCGATCGGCATGGAGCAACCGGGCGGCTACGGTAAAAACTTTCACCGCACGTTCCACGATCCCTGCAAGGTGCGCGTCGCGTTGTTCGACGACGGCCGGAGCCAGGTCGTTCTGGTCGGACTCGACGCGTTGATCGTACCGCGCCACGT
>CAYVDZ010001054.1:0-2183 GCA_964450575.1 uncultured Opitutus sp. | reverse complement strand
CCAGCACTCCGGGTGACTACATCGGCCAGGACGCGTTTACCGGCTGGCACTTTGGCCGGGCGGACGCGGCGACCCGGGTGCGACTCACTCCGGTGACAGCGTATGCAGCGCCTGTGGAGTCGCGGAAAATCGCGCTGGCGGATTTCGTCTGGGGTATTGGTTTACGGGGGAAGGACGAGGATTTCACGCCGTACATTTTGCAGAGTCACATCGCGTTTATCCAATCGCTCCCGCAGCGGACGGGCATTGCGCAACAGGAAGTGGCAGCGCCGGGATTGCCTGTATTCAATCGGCAAGGACATTTCGTGGGGCTGGCGTTGTCGTCGTTTGGCCAGACGTTTCTGCAGCTCTCGCGGGGCGCACGCAGTACGGCGGTGCTGTTGATTAACGTCGAGGAGAGCAGCGCGATCCTGCTGGCGGACGAAGTTTTGCCTTTTCTGAATCGGGTGCCGAAGACGGTTTCGGGGCGGCCCCTCGCGTGGCTGGGGGCGTTTGGGCTCGAACCGATGGATCGGGACGTGGCGAAGTTTTTGAATCTTTCGGCGCAATCGGGCGCGGTCGTGAGTGAAGTGCTGGAAGGGAGTCCGGCGGAGAAAGCGGGGGTGCAGCCGCGGGATATTATTCTCGCGATTGATGGAGCGCCGCTGCCGCAGCTTAAGCCGGACACGATTGTAGTTCGGTATATCGAGCGGGAGATTGATCGTCGGGCGCCGGGCGACGTGATGACGTTGACGGTACTCCGCGGGATGGAACGTCTGGATTTGCGGGCAGTGCTCGGGGAAGAGCCTAAATTAATTCGTGAGGCGGAACGAAAGTATTTCGACCGGATGGGGCTGACCGCGCGGGAGTTTGTTTACGGCGACGCCATTGAGAGGCGCGTCAAGGCCGCCGAACCGTCCGGAGCGATCGTCCATTACGTGAAGCCCAGCAGTCCGGTCGCGATCGCGGGTTTGCGCTTTGATGACTGGATTCAGGAGATCGACGGCGTGGTCATCAAAACCTTTGCCGATGCCGTCGCGAAGCTCACCGAAATCGAGCGCGACGACACGAAACCGGAGTTCGTAATGCTGGTGAGCCGGATCAATGAGACAGCGGTGCTCCGGGTTAAACTGCGGTAGACGTTCACCTGAGTCTCAAGGCTGTCGGAACGTGTGCTTGGACGGCGGTCGGCTCAACCGGGATTTTACGGCGGTCCAACTTGCATGGCGGTTGAGTAGGCTAGAGCCGCCTTGATCCTGAGTCGTTGGCCCAGACGACCAGCCAGCCGCTCTTGTCATCGACAAACACCATGGTCGAGGCCTCGCCGGACGCGGCGGCGGCGTCCACTCGGACGGATTGCGTCCGCGGTTGAACCGGCTCCGGGTTATCGAGGCCGAAAGGATCGACGTATAACGCGATTGCGATCGCAGCGGCGGCACTGAGTGGAACCGCGAGCCATGGAAACAAGGTGGAATGACGACGGCGGGGAGCCGCAGTCGATTCGGGGGACATGCCGCCCCGGATTCGCCGGCGCACCGCGTGCCATTCGCGTTCGGCGTTGGGGACGGTTACGGTCGTCTGTTGTTTTCGCCACAGCGCAAACCCGTCTTGCAGCCCCGCTCGTATTCGTCGGCATCCGGCGCAGCCGGTCAGATGCGCCTCGACGGCGGTGTGCTCATTCGGGTCCAGCGACCGGTCGCGCTCCGCGAAAAGGAGCGTTTGGGATTCGTGACAATTCATGACGTGCCTTTCAGGCGAAAATCGCCCCGGGCGGTTTCACTCCGCACCGCGTCTCTGTTGAGTGCAGCAACGCGGGCAGGCGGTGCGGACGAGACGGTTGTGGGTGATCGGTTCATGGAGTTTGCCGGAGTTGCTTGGCAGGGAGACGAGAGTGGTTCCGGGTTTATTCACTTTTATTCCTGGAACTGGCCTGAAATCGGCGGCAGCGGGAATGCTTCTTTGCGAGGCCAGGATGCCTCTGAAAATGAGCGATTTGAAGCGCCTTCAATTCACGATGAGCAGTACGGCCCACACATCATTCCCCCCCGCCTTCGGTCCGCCGAGTACCGTGGGTTTTCCGCGCTGCGCCGCTACGGGTTGATCGAGCAAGACGCTGTTGCCGTTGAACCATCGGACGTTGAGGCGAACGCGGTTGCTATCGCTGCGTTCGGCCTCGATCTCGAGACGGTGGCCCTTGTCCAATG
>CAYVDZ010001053.1:0-2184 GCA_964450575.1 uncultured Opitutus sp. | reverse complement strand
CTCTCAACCCGCGCTCAGTTTCCGCCTCCTCCATGATTCCTCAACTTCCGGTCCATACCATGGTCTTTCGTTTTGAGGTCACCGGGAGCGGATAGCGCGCAAGCAGGCGGCGGGCTTTGAGTGCAGGTCTTCTTGGATTTCCTTCAAGGGCTTCCCGCCAAAATTCTGCGGCAAGAGCGCGAGCAGCGCGTTGCGCAGGAGCGCGAGATTGGCCAGGGCGCGCGCGTCGCGCGTGCGCGAGCCATCCTCGCCCCAAATGGCGTCGCGCCGCCAATGGTTGCGGATCTCCACGCCGGCCCAATGGCCGCGCACCAGCCCCTGCCATTGCTCCGGAGTGTGCTCGTCGCGCTCGGCACTCGCCAGGTAGTATCGGGTGTCGGTGATAGTCTTGCCGGTCTTCTTAATCGTGATCTCGCTGCGCACGACGATGACGCTGCGCGCAAAGGGAAAATCCACCGCGAGCGCCTCCAGGGTGAAGGCGTGCAACTGGCGCACTTCTACCCGGCCACGGCCCGGCGTCGTCTGGACAAAAAAGGGGTGTCTGGCAGCGCGTCGAGTGCGTGCGCCTGCGCGAGCAGCCCGGGCTGATTGGCTTTGATTTGCAGGAGATAATCGCCGCCTTTTTCGGCGATGGTGCGCGCGGTCGTTTTCTGACAGTGCAGGGCGTCGGCGGTGACGATCTTGTCGTCGAGGGCGGGGATTTTTTCGAGGAGCGCGCGGGCAGCCGTTTGCTCGCAACGCTCGGTGCCTTCCTTCTGGTCGTAAACGGCCACCGCTTGCGGGGCGCCGTCCTCGTGCTGGGCGAGGGTGAGCAGACCGATGTGGTCGCGGATCATTTTGCCATCGAGGGCGAGGGCCTGGGGCAGGGTGCCGGCGTTGGCTTGCAGCCACTCGTGCAGGAGCGTGGCGAAGGCTTCGGGGTCGAGTCGCGTGAGCACCGCGTAGAAGACGCCGTAGCGGGGCACCTCGTAAAACGCGGCGGTGCCTTTGCGCCGGGGCAGGCCGAGGAGGCGCCGCTGCGGGTGCCGCAGCGTGGTGGCGAAGCGCGCAAGTTCGGCGATGTCGCGGCGGCCGGCGAGCAGCGCCATCGCGACCAAAGTGAGGACACCGCCGATGCGGAAGCGCGTGTTTTTCGCGCGGGGATCAGGCGCGCGTTGCAGGACTTCGAACAGCGAGAGCACTTGGGGCTGCGCGAGGGGCAGGACGCCCGAGGGCGGCGCGATCACCCCGGGCTGGCACTCGGCGGGCAGTTGCGCCGCGCGCAGGTGGCGGCGGGCCTGCGGATCGAGCGGGAAAAGCCACAGGCGCTTGGGGCGTTCGTTGGGCACGTAAAAATCGGCGCGGTGGCGGCTGTAGCCGGCGCTGAAGCCGACGGGCTGCCAGTTGCTCGCCTTGTAACACGTTCCTTCATACGCCTCGGGATCCGTGAAGCTCTCGGCCAGGAGCGGACGGTAGCCGAAGGTGGCCAGCCACTGCTCGGGCAGTGCCCGCAGGGCGGCCGCGAGCGTCTGCGAGGCGAGATTGGGCGCCTGCGCCTTGTCGGCGAGGACGAGGAAGCGGCGGTTCTGGGCAATGAGCTTCAGTCGTTCCACCCGTTGCGTCGCGCTCCAGCCCAGCCAGCGGTCGCGATCCTTCAACGCGTAGCAGGACGGTCCCCACACCAGCAACGCGGCCGGCCGGCTGCGCACGCTGACCAGCTGCCGCAAGTAATCGCCCACCGGGCGACCCGCCCCGAGGTAATGGTGCCCGGCCATTTGCTGGTCGAACCAGGCGAAGTCGGCTGGGGCCACGACCTGCACGTCAATCTCCGGCCGGCCGTCGGCGCACGCCGGGGGTAGCAATTCCAAGAGCGAGGAAGAGTTCATCCCAGCCAATCGCAGCGTAAACGGCGGATTTTGTTTAGAAAAAAGTAACGCTCAGAAACCGCATGCAGTTACGGCTTCAGAAAAAAGGACCATGTCTCGTGACCAGCTGTCCCGCGTCACGTTAATCCCTGAAAACGGGTGGGGTTTTGGTCATGGTATCGTCGGAGGTGATGGGATGAGTGCCGGAAGGAGTGTGGTGAGGGATTCCGGAAACAGCGTGGTGAGCGGGCGTAGGGGCACGGGCGGAGAGGATGCGAAAGGCTTAAGGTGGAGGAAAGGTTTTGAATGGAGTCGGTTCGATGGATAAGGGCTGGCGCTC
>CAYVDZ010001052.1:0-2185 GCA_964450575.1 uncultured Opitutus sp. | reverse complement strand
CGGACTTAAAGTCGGCGATTGTCCTGCCCCCGATGGTGTTCTCGATGTTGTACGTTTCGAAGCTTTCCCCCCGTTTTTTCGTGGGGGCGCTCGGCGCGTTTTTGACCATCGTGACCCTCGTGAGCTGGGATAGCGTGCGTTATGTAAACTTCATGGAGTCGCACGGCTACAAGTTCCTGGTGGATCGCGGCAAGTTCCAGGCCTCGGGCCAGGGCATCATGCCGTTTCACGATTATCAGCGGGACCGAATTCTGGCGTTTGCGGCCCCGGAAAAAGTGGATCCCTCTGGTACCGGCGTGGCCTATAACCTTTCCCAGTCACTTATTTCCGTCGGCAGTGGAGGCCTTACGGGCAAAGGCTGGACGGATGGCTGGCAGGCGCAGCTCGGCTACCTGCCGCGCACGGTTGCGCATAACGATTTTATTTTCTCGGTTATTGCCGAGGAAAAAGGATTTCTGGGAAGCCTCACGGTCCTGGGCCTGTTTGGAATAGTGTTATTCAACGGCATTCGCATCGCTGGTTCCGCAAGGGATCGGCTGGGGACCCTGATCGCCATTGGCGTGACGGCGCTCTTCACGGTGCATATGTTTGTGAACATCGCCATGACCATCGGGCTGGTGCCTATTACGGGCATACCGCTTCCCTTTATCAGCTACGGTGGCTCCTTTGTGCTTAGTTGCTGCTTGCTGCAAGGACTGGTCCAGAGCGTCTGGCGCTTCAGGAAGGATTTCATATGAGATCCCCGGCGTCATTGACCGCTCTGCCAGAATTTCCTGCGCCGCGACTCTTGCGCTTGGGCGCCTCCGTGAAAACCCGACACGACACCCAAAATGAGCGATCAACAGCAATCGCGGCCTCCAACCGGCGTCCCGGCGGACGTCGCCCAACAACAATATGACGAAGAACTCGTCAATCCACCCACGCCGCACGAGTCCGAACCGGTCAGCCAGGCTGAATTAAAAGCCGGCGCCGCCGATCGCGCGAAACAGCGTCCTCTCCTCCAGAAGATTCTCGCGGTGTTCCAGAAGGAAAAAGGCTCGTACCGCGAGCTCATCATCAATTCCGAGCCGCTCGAAAAACGGGTCGCCTTACTCGTCGATGGTCGACTCGAGAAATTCGAGATCGAGCGCGATTCCGACAATCGGATGGTGGGCGGCATCTACAAAGGCCGAATCAAGAACCTCGACCCCGGCCTGAAGGCCGCGTTCGTGGACATCGGCTACACCAAAAACGCGTTTCTCCATTACTGGGACATGCTCCCGGCCGCCGCCGATTCGTCGGTCGAGGTCGTGCGCGTGAACAAGAAGAAGAACGCCCCCGAGCGTCCTTCCGAGCCGACCGTCAAGGATATCCCTCATCTCTATCCGCCGGGCAGCGAGATCGTAATTCAGGTCACCAAGGGCCCAATCGGAACCAAGGGACCACGCACCACGACCAATCTGTCCATCCCCGGACGTTATCTCATACTGACGCCGTTCAGCGATGGCTGCGGCATCTCCCGGAAAATCGAGGATCCGGTCGAGCGCAAGCGCCTCAAAACCCTGATCAACGAACTTACGTTGCCTGAGGGTGTGGGCGTCATCGTCCGCACCGCCGGCGAAGGCAAAAAGGCGCGTTATTTCATCCGCGACCTCCACATCCTCCTGAAGACGTGGGAAGACATTTTGATGAAGATGAAGAGCGAGCGCTCCCCCGCTTGCCTCTATCAAGAACCCGATTTGGTGGAACGAACGGTTCGCGACTTCCTCACGGAAGAAGTTGATCGCGTGCTGATTGATCGCAAGGATGACCACGAGCGCACCCAGCGGCTGGTCGGCCAGATCTCGAAACGCAGCGCGAGCAAGATCGCTCTCTACAAAGACAGCATTCCGATCTTCGAGCGCTTTAATATCGAGCGCCAGATCGAGCAGACCGGCCAGCGTAAGGTTCCGCTCCCCAGTGGCGGTGAAATCATCATCGACGAAACCGAAGCGCTCATCGCCGTCGACGTGAACACCGGTTCCCACAAGAACCGCGGCGGTGACGAGAAGAACGTGATCTACGCCGTCAACCTCGAGGCTGCCGCGGAAATCGCCCGCCAGATCCGGCTCCGCAACCTCGGCGGCCTGATCATCATGGACTTCATCGACATGAAGGAGCGCCGCCATCGCAACGCCATCTATGAAAAGATGGTGGAACTGATGTC
>CAYVDZ010001051.1:539-2186 GCA_964450575.1 uncultured Opitutus sp. | reverse complement strand
TCAGCGAAGTCTGCGTTTTACCGCAGCCTGTCGGGTTTTCTTACAGATTGCTCTGACATCCTTGCGGTTGTCATAGGCATCGGAATTTTTTAACCCCTGAATCGTAGTCGCTTATGCTAATCAGCGCCGGTCTGGCACATTTCATTCTGTAGCGAATGTGCCTATGAAAAATCTATCAAGACCGCTCCGAACACACCTGCGTATTCTGGCTGTTTCTCTCGCAACTCTGATCGTCCCCACTACGTGGGCGCAGACGCTCGCCGCTCCCTTCGCCACCGACTATACTATCACCAGCTTGGGATCGATTGCCGGATTGCCGGCTCCATACGGCGGTTTGACCCTGCTCGCGGGCTCTACGGACACCCTGTTGATCGGAGGATCCGCCAACACCCCGAGTGGGGATATATATTCGATCGGTATAACGCGTGACCTCGGCGGGCACATTACTGGTTTCAGCGGCACGGCGACGTTTTTTGCTGAGGCGCCGTATATCGACGGTGGCCTGGCATACGGTCCGAACGGTGTCCTGTTCTTCACCGGTTACCCCGTAAACACCTTGGGACAACTCAAGTCCGGAAGCACCGTGCCCGACAAGACCACGAACCTCACTGCGCTGGGTGTTTCAGGCTCCGTCGGTAGCCTGGTCTTCGCTCCAAACGGCGATCTGAAGCTGCTCTCTTATAGTGCAAACGCTTGGTACACCTCGTCCATTACTCAAGATGGCAGCGGCACCTTCGACGTGGGCTCCGCCGTATTCAACACCACGATCATCGGTGGACCTGAAGGGGCGGCCTACGTGCCGACGGGGTCAGCAGTCTTCACGTCCGGATCCGTTCTGATTGCGGAGTGGGGTGCGGGAAATGTTTCCACGTACGAGACGGATGCGAACTACAATCCCATCGCGGGAACGCGCCAAGTCTTCATTTCCGGCCTATCGGGAGCTGAAGGCGCCTTCATTGATCCCGTTACTGGTGATTTTCTCTTCTCGACGTTTGGCGGCGGCAACCAGGTCATTCGGGTGAGCGGTGGTTTCGTAGCGCCGCCGCCCCCACCGCCCCCGGGCGTCCCCGACGAGTCTTCGGTCCTAGGCCTGATGGGCATCGCGCTCGCGGCTCTCGTGGCCCTGCGTCGGGTGCGTCGCGCCTGATTGGAGATTCCCGGGCATCACGCCTCGCGCCAACGGTGAGCCCAGCATTTAGGGGCGGGAGTTTCTCCCGCCCTTTTTGTTTTATCAAAAGCGAAAGGGGAGAGCGGCCGAGGGGGTCATGTCATGAATCGGAAAATCGAGGTTCCAAAGGCCTCGCATTCCTCCCTTGATCGCGTTGGGAGCTGAGCGAGGGAACCGCTCGGCTCCCGAGTTTAATGCGCGTCAACTCGGCGAAGGCGCAACCAACGGGGCGACCTACCGACCTGCCACCGTCGGATCACCCTTACCTCCGGAATGAGATCACCCGCCGATGTTGTCCTTCACGATGCTCTCTTTCGCGTCGCCCGCATCGATGGCCTTCGCGCCGGCGGGTGCGTTCCGATTCCCATCGGCGATCACGTTGTTGGTGATGAGCAGCCGTTGGCAACCGTTCTTCGCTGTTACCGCGGGGGTCGTGAGCCCGCCAAACACGTTCCCGGTGATCGCGATGTCGGTCGTGC
>CAYVDZ010001051.1:0-529 GCA_964450575.1 uncultured Opitutus sp. | reverse complement strand
GGTCGTGCCGTCGAGCATGATGCCCGTGCCGGCATCCCGACTCATCGGATTATTGTGAGTGAGTGGCCGCTTGATTTTTCCTCCTATATAACTGTTGCCAAAATTATTTCCCGAAATCGCCAGACGGCCACTGCCGGGGCCGACGCGGATTGAGTCCTCATGGACGAGCGGGAACGTGTTGCCGGTGATTGCGCAGCCCCACGCGTCCAGCAGGTGCACGCCACCGCCGAGGTGATGAGCAATGGTATTGGCGCTAACCGTGATCCCATAGCAGTCGCGGTCCAGGATGATGGCGGTGCCGTTGCACTCCTCGATCATGTTGCCGGAAACAATCGGTGGGAATCCGGACGGGGCCATATCGTGAATCGTGATAGCGGGCCGCAGCATCTACCGCGAATTGGGTACGCCACGTAGTTGCATGGAGTATTCATTGCGAAACGCTCGCACTGGTGCAACGAACGGTGCGACTCGAATTTGCGGGCGGGTGTTATCACGTCGTTAACCGGGGCAACTGCCGCAGGGACCTGTT
>CAYVDZ010001050.1:283-1962 GCA_964450575.1 uncultured Opitutus sp. | reverse complement strand
CGCCCGCCGCGACGACGATTCCGATGACGCCCCGCCCAAGAAGAAGGCCAAGGGTAAGCGCTGATTTTTTGGTTCGCCCGTTCAATTGAAAAACGGCAGCCGCGGGGCTGCCGTTTTTTGTGCCGCCAAGGGCGAGCACGACCGCCACCCACTTTAACAAAGATGATCGCCGACGCAGCGCGCGGTTTCCAAACCGGCTTCTGCGGTCCGCCTAACCCTTGAAACGATCTTCCGGAGCGAAGACTGCTCGTCGACGTTGCCTTTTTAAGGCGATTCACGCACGAACCCATCGCATGTATTTCATTCGCGTTTGGCTCTGTGGCCTCGCTGCCTGTTGCCTCCTGGCCGCTTGTGCGACCAGCCCGGTCACGACGTCCAACCCGCAGATTCCCGTCAGCGCGTCCACGACTCAGTTGCGGCCTGGTGACAGCCTGAACATCGCGGTCCAAGGCGTTCCGGATGCGACCACCCATGCCATTCAAATTGATGAACAGGGCTTGATCAGCCTGCCGTTTATCGGGGCAGTGGCAGGAGCTGGCTCGACGACGGCAGAACTCTCGCAACGGATCCGGGACACCTACGTGGCGAAAAAAATCTACACGATGGTCGACGTGTCGGTGAGCGTGACGGAGCGGTATATTTACGTCGGCGGCGAGGTCCAGCGTCCGGGCCGCATCATCTGGACGCCCGACCTGACAGCAGCCAAGGCGATTCAATCCGCGGGGGGATTCACCCTCTATGCGAAAGAGACGGCGATCAGTCTGATTCGGGAGCAAGGCGCCTATGCGATCGACGTGAAACTCGCCCAGCGCGATCCCTCCCAGGATCCGCGCCTTTTACCGGGTGACTCGCTGCAAGTTCCGCGCTCAGCATTTTAAACCAGGGACGGGTTTCACCAAGCCGTCGTGAACTTCCTGCCTGCAAGTCCCGGATCGGTCGCGGCTTTCACCGTGATTGTCGTAGCGGTGATCGGGGCGTTTCATTTCGGAGTCTATCACGTGAATCGCGCGGCGCCCGATAAGGCAAAGGCGCTGACACTGCGAACCACAGTGGTCACGATCGCCTGGCTCGGTCTTCTGTCCTGGCTCGTGGGCAGTGGGACGCTGCAGCAGTTTCCCTTCGCCGGGATTCCGTTCTTCTTTGGTGCCGTGTTACTCGCAAGCTTGGCGGTCGGGCTCTCCCCACTGGGTGGACGGCTGGCGGCGGGGATACCGATTGCCGCCTTGGTCGGCTTTCAAGCCTTCCGCCTGCCGCTTGAACTCGTTCTCCACGCTTGGAGCGAGCAAGGCACCATCCCGCGAACGATGACGTGGAACGGCCAGAACTGGGATATTATCAGCGGTATCGTGGCGCTGATGGCCATGCCATTCGTTCACCGGTCTCGGGCCCTGGCGGTGACGGCGAATATCATCGGATTTTCGCTGCTACTTAATGTGATTCGGGTCGCAGTCATGTCATCACCGCTGCCGATCGGCTGGAACGTGAGCCCACCCTTGCTCCTGGCGCTCCATTTGCCGTACGCGCTCATTGGTCCGGTATGCGTGAGCGGCGCCCTGATTGGCCACATCGTGCTCACGCGCGCCCTCCTCATCAGGCGGTCGTAAAGGCGCCGGAACAGTAGATCGCTGGTAACTAAGTGCGAAGGCGGGCCCCCTGGGGCCCGCCCTACTCGGTCGAAC
>CAYVDZ010001050.1:0-273 GCA_964450575.1 uncultured Opitutus sp. | reverse complement strand
GTCGAACTTACAACGCGGAATCGCCGCGCTCGTCCGTGCGAATCCGGACGACCTCATCGAGGGGCGTGATGAAAATTTTCCCATCCCCAATCTTGCCGGTCTTCGCCGCGTTCACGATGGCATCGATTGCCTTCGCGGCCGCCTCGTCGGCAATGGCGAGTTCGATTTTTACCTTGGGCAGGAAATCGACGGTGTATTCGCTTCCTCGATATATCTCGGTGTGGCCTTTCTGGCGGCCGAAGCCCTTGACCTCCGTGACGGTCATGCCCTCGA
>CAYVDZ010001049.1:0-2197 GCA_964450575.1 uncultured Opitutus sp. | reverse complement strand
CGAGCGTTACCGTAACCGCCGGACGAATCTGATACGAGAAACCCAGGTTGATCAGCTTACGTTCGACCCGATATAGATTTCGGCCGAGAGCCGCTGCTGAGTAACTCGTCAGATGCGTGCTCGCATAACTGCCAAGGAGGCGGGTGCTGAAGCCACGGTACCGCCACGTCAGACTCGCATTGAGAGTGCGTGGGACAAAGCCCGCCACCTGCCCGGTCGAGCGAATTTCAGAGCCGCCGAAATTCCCTTCGGTCTCCAAGCGCGTATAGTTAACCATGCCACTCAAGCCCTTGAGTACGCCCGGCAGGAAGGTGAACTGTTGCTGGTAACTGATCTCCCAGCCTTCCACGGTCGCAGTTCCGGCGTTGGCCGACTGCAGGATCGAAAACCCGGGATACTCGCCATTGTAGCCGTTGTCGGTGCCGGCTCCCACCGTTCCGGAAACAATGCCATTCACAATATAGTCTTGAATCGTTTTATGAAACCAGCCGACCGAGAGCGCACCGACCGGTTCGAAATAATATTCCAGGGTCGCATCCCAATTCTTTGCGGTTTGAGGGAGCAGCGAGGGATTGTTGATCGAAATCGTCTGATTGTTTTCATTCGGCGTCTCATTCGGCGCCAGGCTACCAAAGCCGGGCCGGCCGAAACTGGTCGACCAACTGAGCCGGGTTTTCAGGTTGGCCGTAATGTCATGCGAAAGGTGGATGCTCGGAAACGATTTTGTATAGCTACCGCTGGTCTCCCGCTTGTTGTCGGCGTAGTCACGAGTTGCGGATCCAACCGGATCAGCGAGCTGTTCCGCCGCGGTGCTCAACCGTCGGGCCCGGACCCAACCCGAGGCTTCGTTTTCGGTTTTCTCAAAGCGAACTCCGCCCAGAAAACCGGTGCGGGCGAGCCATCCCTCCCGCCCAAAACGACCCTGGGTCATGGCGTACGGCGCCGTCACGGTCTCCGTCACCTGCCGGGTGCCCGTGTACTTGTTCGATTCGCGGAAATAGAGATCCTCGCGCCAGATCGTCGGATCGATGACCTCCCGTGCCCGGATAAAATGTGAAGCTTCCCATCTTGGCAGCATGCGGCCGGTTTTCACTTGATCCATCATGCGCAGCGAAGGCTCCGCCGGAAGCGCAGTCGTGCCGGTATAGCTCCAACGACGGGATGCGCTGCCCAGTCCCACCACTTGCTCACGCCAGTTAAAGCCGGTCTTGACGAAGACCGGGAAGCTCAGCGGGAGCGCATAACGCACATCCGCGCGCAACTCCGACACCTCGTGCAGCTGGCTGCCGTTACCATTGGTGAGACCATTCGGCGCCGGGCGGTAATTGGCCGGATTGGTGAAATCGAGTCCGCCATTCTGGATAAACTTCGGATAGAGATCCGATTGCGTGCGATCGAGGATCCAGCCCACATTCGTCAGGCGGTTCACGAGTACGCCGCCTTCGCCGTTGCCGATGTTGATATGAGTCTGGGTGTAGCGGGCGTTGTAGTCAATCTGCCAGGGGCCCCAGCGGTGCTCCGCTCCGATATCAGCCCGGCGCAAGCGGTTGAAGAAGTTGTTCGGCCCAACCATCGTGATGTCGATGGTCGATTGCGGCACCGCCCGGACCGTGGTGACGCGATCGGTGAAGCCAGGCACAATGCTCGAGGTGGTGGCATTGGGGACAAAATTCTGACCCTGGCTGGTATAGGCGCGAGTGTCATACTGGCGCCGATACACTTCGGAGTGATCAATATAGGCCGCCAGAAAACTGAGCTTCGTGGCCGGAGACAGACGAAAATCAATCTTCGTATTTACGTTCTTCTGCCGGCGATGGTTATAGACATCACCGGTGCGGTAGTCCCAGACGTAAGCGGGCTGATTGGTCGTATTCTGGAAATCCCGCTGACTGGTGAACCAGCCCAGCGCGGTCTCGCTGTTGAAGATGTTTAACACCACACCGAGATTCCGACTGCCGCCGAACGTGTCGAAAACCTCCTGGTAGGAAAGATTGGCCAACCCGTGGACCCGGCGTTCCTCCCGCAGCGGAATCTGCTGGGTAAACGAAGGCGCGACACGCGCGGAAAGCGTATAGGTTATCCGGCGCTTTTCCCGCATACTGAGCGGCGAGCGGCTCTTGAAGTTGATCGTGCCTCCGAGTGAATCGGCGCCTTTGTCAGGTGTATGGCCCTTGATCAACTCCACCTGATCAAACAT
>CAYVDZ010001048.1:0-2202 GCA_964450575.1 uncultured Opitutus sp. | reverse complement strand
ATTATGCGATACTGAGGCCGGAAACACAAAGTCACTCAATACGTGACACTCGCATCGCGCGAAGTCGTCGCGCCGTCGGCACAATGTCACGTATTACGTGACTTTGTGCCTCCGGGTTATTTTCCAATAGTCATCCCGGGGTGGTGTTGTCCCTGCGATCTCCTGTAAAACTGTATTGGATTGAGGCCTGAAGGTTCGATCACCAAGCCTCGGATTTAACAGGAGGCCGCAGAGAGCGCGGAGAAAACACACGCTTAAGAGGCAGAGAGTCTGGCTGGTGCTATAATGCTTTGCTCTGAACTCTGCGATCCTTGCGGCCTCCCGTAAAACGGTATTGGTTTGGGTTTTAAAGGTACTATCGTTTCGATCTCCAACCATCGGATTTAACAGTAGGCCGCAGAGGTCGCTGAGAAAAACGCCGGGGGCTGAGAGGCCGAGCCCTGGGTGTTGAGTTGTCGCAAAGCCCTAAAACCATCTCACGCGGTGAAACCACATCCGGTTTCCATCGGATGGAAACGGAACGGGAGCGGATTGAGATGAGGGCGAAGACACATGCGGGTTCTTCACTTCCTTTAAACCCCACCCGCAGGAAATTATTACGGCCCTTTGTCGAATCACCCGGGATGGCCATGCGCCAGCGCAGGATCCACGTCGAATAACGGATCTGAGCTGACTTTGCGTTTTGGAACTGGCTTCGGCCCGTTCGCTGCATGAAATGGTCGAATGAATTTATCCGAAGCCGATCAGGACTTCCTCCGCGATCTCGTCAAACTGTCGCGGCAACGCCCGCATCACGTACGCTGGGTGGACCGCGACGGCACCGACCGCGTCACCACGTTAACCCAAGCCGAAGTCGTGCGACTCAACGGCATCGCCCACAAACTCGGGGGCGGCAAAGAAGCGGCTCTTCGCCAGGGCGCCCACCTTCCCACCGCCAAACGCCCGCCCGCTCCCGCCGCAAACAAGAGCGCCGAGCCCGAAGCGCCGTCGCCATAACCCGACAGACCGCGCGAAACACCCGCAGCGCAGCTTGCTGCGCGCGCGGACACGGTGTTTACTTTCCGCATGCTCCGGGTCCTTCTTGCGCTCTTTCTCTTCGGGCAAATCGCGGCCGCCCAAATTCCGGCCGGGTACTACACTCGCGCCGACGGGCTTTCCGGCGGTCCATTGAAAGCCGCCTTACATGAAGTCGTCCGGAGTCACACCGTGATCCCGTACGCCCAACTGCACGGACCCCTGGCCCGACTGCATGAGGACCCGGTCAACACCAACAATGTCATCCTCCTTTACTCCGCCGACTCTGTCCCGAAGGGCACCGATTTTATCACGGCCAACTGGAATCGCGAACACGCCTGGCCGCGCTCCCGCGGCAATGCCGACGAGACCGGTCCCGATGATTCCGACCTTCACTATATCTGGCCGTGCTACGACGCCGTAAACTCCGCGCGCGGTAATCTTTTCTTCGATCTCAGCGACCGTAACGATCCTGCTTTCCGCTCCCCCGCCCATCCGCTCGCCCCACCGTCTTCCCTCGATGGCAACTCATGGGAGCCGCCCGCCGGCCAACGCGGCGCCCTCGCCCGCTGCCTTTTCTATGTCGCCGTTCGCTACGAGGGAAATGAACCCGCGACCAGTGACATGGAACTCGTCAGCTACCTCCCGTCCGGTTCGCAAATGGGCAACCTCAATACGCTCCTGCGCTGGCACGCGGAAGAGCCCGTCACCGCGGCCGAACGCCAACGCAATAATCTCATCCACTCGGATTATCAGAGAAACCGAAATCCGTTTATCGATCACCCGGAATGGGTCGCTCTGATCTGGGGCAACCCACTCGAGAACGCCGCCGGCACCCACCCGCTCGTCCGCGTTGACGCCACCGTCGCCAACGCGTCCGAGCAGCCGTCCTACCCCGGTGAATACAAGGTCACCCTCGTCCAGACCGCCCCCAGCGGCGGCGTCCAGATCGCGTTCCGGCTCACCGGTTCGGCCGCCGCCGCCATCGACTATGTGCTGTCCGGCTCAGGCGTTTCCTATGACGAGCAAACGCCCGGCGGCACCGTTTCAATTCCGGCCGGCGCAAGTTCGGCCACGATCAAGCTCACGCCCTTCGCCGACGGCATTCCCGAACCGGCCGAAACCGCCACCCTTGTGCTGCATCCAGGTCCCGGATACACCGTGGTTCCCAACGCCTCCCAAACCGCC
>CAYVDZ010001047.1:0-2202 GCA_964450575.1 uncultured Opitutus sp. | reverse complement strand
ATCCCATCAGGCTCAAAAGACCGAATGCTAGTCTGGCAGGACCATCGCCGACCCAGAATAGGGAAAGGTCAGAATCTCACCACGGATCTCACCACCGGGAAGCTGCACGGAGTGAAAATTGCACCCCATCAGGGTATCGGCGGTGAGCGCATCATCCCCCGCCGCAGTGCAATCAACAGAAGAATGCCAACCGTCGTACCCGTCGGAGCATAGACGAGGTTGATCCAGGCGACGAATTTCACGAAGCCTTCGTACCGCGACCGAATCAGTGCATACGCCGCGACCAGCGAGACGGGGCCTAAAATAAGACCGCTCCAGATTTGAAAGACGACGTAACCTGAAATCAGTCCGGCGAACGGTGATCCTCCGCTGAGAAAAGGAAGCGGCAGGCCGCCAGCTTCGATCAGCGAGCGATCCTCGCCGATGAACAGGGTGAGGGTCAGCACGGAGAAAAGAAAATGCAGGAGGCCAATAAATCCCAGCAACACGGCAAGGAAACGACGTTGGCCGTCGCGCGACCGGGCCCGAGGCATCGAAGAAGAAGGGATGGCGGCAAAATTATTCATCGGAAAAACCGGGTGCGCCGGTGGCCATCGGCAGGAGCAGAAGCCAGTCACACTGCGATTCAAACTAGACCCGTATTTGGCATCAAAGTGCGCCCGAACGCGGTTATTTCCTTTTACCCCACGCACACAACCTCCCCGCGCGGGACTACAATTGAACTCGATGATTCGGCCTGGGGCCGGCGGCGTTACACGTCCTGGTAATCGCATGCTCATCGGATTCCCTGGGCACCATTTTGAAACCTCGGAGAACCCCGCCGATTTGCCTCTTTCCCCGACAGCCAAGAGACTTCCCCTTATGACTATCAACGCCACCTCCGTCGCTGCCATCGGCGCCGGGCGCTATCGGGTCGACGTCGCCGCGGCCACCGCAACTTCCCACGAAGTAACCCTCCCTCGCGACTATCTCGCAACACTCGGCCTTCCCACTGTGCCTGCTGAACGCATGATCGAGGAGAGCTTCCGCTTTCTGCTCGAACGCGAAACGAACACGTCGATCCTGCGCGAGTTTTCACTGCCGTTGATCGAAAGCTACTTCCCGGACTATCGAGCCGAAATCAAGCGACGTCTCCATCCCTGAACCGGCCGCGACAGCCTTCAGATCAAGCCCGAATCTCAGTTCGCCGGCAGCAACTCCAACACGGCTGCGGCCATCGAGATCACACAGGTCTTTAGGGTCGGATCCGGCACGAACATCGCCAGGGGCGAGTGATTCGAGGGCAGCGAAATACCCGCTCGTTCCGCTGCTTGGAATTTCGCCGGGTCGGCCGCGCCCACGCCCCAAATAAAAATCGGTACACGGTGAACCGTGCGGCCGAATTCCGAAAAGTCCTCGCCCCCGGTCGTCGGCTCCCGCTCCTCCACCTGGTCTCCAAACCAGGTCTTGAACGTGCCTGCCAATCGCTGCGTCAACGCCGCATCATTCACCGTCACCGGAGTGGATTCGACCGTCACCGCAACCACGGGCAACCGATCTGCCGGCATCCCTGCCGCCCGTGCCGTGCCGTCGCAAATCCGCCGAATGGCTCCGATCAGCTGCTCCATGACTTTTTCCTCAAAGGTGCGCAGCGTGAGCTCGAGCCGCACCTCCTCGGAAATAATATTGCGCTTCGTCCCGCCTTGAATCGTCCCCACCGTGACAACCGCCGTTGTACCGGGTTTAATCTCCCGACTGGTGATCGTTTGCAGCGCCAGTACAATCTGCGCAGCGAGTACAATCGGATCACGCGTGGTATGCGGTTGCGATCCATGGCCCCCGACTCCGCGCACAGTTATATCAACCGAGCTCACGCTCGCATAGGGCGTCCCCTCGACATAGGTCACCAAACCCGCCGGACGCACCGCCGAGACATGCAGCGCCAGGGCGAAGTCCGGTTTGGGAAACCGGGTATAGAGCCCGTCGCTCAATACCGCGCGGGCACCCGCCACAATCTCCTCGGCCGGCTGCGCTAAAAATACGATCGTGCCTTTCCACCGATCTTTCAGCGCCACCAGGGTGCGCGCCGTGCCGATCAACCCCGTCACGTGCAAATCGTGTCCACACGCGTGCATCGCGGGTTGGTCCTTGCCGCCAAGGTCCTTGACCGTCGCCGTGCTGGCCCACGGCAGACCCGTCATCTCCTTTACCGGTAGCCCATCC
>CAYVDZ010001046.1:0-2204 GCA_964450575.1 uncultured Opitutus sp. | reverse complement strand
CCGACAAAATTCCTTCACGAGGATGATGTTGAAATCACGCACGAACATCGTCGGCGCATTCGCCTCGTAAACGAGATGCGGGCGGCCACCGACATCCACGACGACCCGCGCCAGCGACTCGTCCATCGGCAATATGAAGAAGCCATAACGCTTGATCCCGATCTTGTCGCCGAGGGCTTCCTTGAACGCCTGTCCCAGCACGAGGCCGACATCTTCCACGGTATGGTGATAATCGACCTCCACGTCCCCGATCGCCTTCACCTCGAGGTCGAACAAGCCATGCTTCGCAAAGAGCGTGAGCATGTGATCGAAAAACGGCACGCCCGTGTCGATTTTCGAAGTACCACGACCGTCGATCGCAAGCGTAAGCGCGATGTCGGTTTCCGCGGTCTTGCGGTTTACAGTGCGGGTGCGGGAACTGGAGCCTTGAGCCATGCGTCGAGTGTTTCGCTAAGAACGCGCATTTCGGCGTCCGTCCCGACGCTGATGCGCAGGAACGACGCGGTCAAGGCGTGGCTGGGGAAGTGCCGCACCAGAATCTTGTTCGCCGATAGAAAGCGATACGCCGCCAGCGACACCGCCGGGCCGCTCTCGCCGGCCGCGTTCCTGGGTTCGGTGAAGATGAAATTCGACTGCGATGGATACGTGAACCATCCCCGTTTTTCCGTGAATTCCGCGATCACCCGATCCCGCGTCGCCTTCACCTGGCCGACAATACCGTCGTAATAACCGACATCGCCCAACGCCGCCAGCGCCGCCGCTTGCGAGAGACGATTGACGTTATAACTGTCCCGCACGCAGTCGAGGATCGCGATGATCCTAGGGTGCGCGAGTGCGTAGCCGACCCGGATGCCCGCCAGCGCGTGAGCTTTCGAAAGGGTGCGAACGATGACGAGGTTGGGATACCGCTCGAGCAGCGACACGGCGTTCTCGTTCGCAAACGGTGCGTAGGCTTCGTCGACCACGAGCAATCCACGATAGGCGCGCAGCACGCGCTCAAGGTCGGCATTGGCGAATGCCACCCCCGTCGGCGCGTTCGGCGACGTAAGGAAAAAAACGCGCGCCGTCGAAGCCGCGATCCGTTCCACCGGCAGGCGCATGCTGCGGTCCAACTCGATCACGCTGGTCCCACCGTCCTGAATTTCCACGAGCACCGGATACAGCGAGTAACTTGGGAGCGTGAAGCCCGCGACCGCATCCTTCGTGACGAAGGCACGGATGAGCAAATTTAGGATGTCGTCCGAGCCGTTGCCGATGCAGACATTGTCCGCCGTGAGCGCCGACTGATCACGCGCATGCAGCTGGGCCACGGCGGCCCGCAGAGGACTACTCTTCGGATTCGGATAAAGCCGGAGCGCCGCGCCGTCCGTTCCGACCTCCTCCCGAATCGCGGTCACCACCCGCGGGCTCGGCGGATACGGGCACTCGTTGGTGTTGAGCTTGATCCAGCCCGCTTCCGTCGGCTGCAATCCAGGAGTGTAAGCATGAAGCTTCGCCACATGCGGAAGTGCGAGGGAGGAGAGCTCAGCCGGATTCATCAGGAGAAAAGGTGAGGATTGAGCAGGGAGCGCCGAAGGCAAAGCCGGAACTCGGTATTCCGGTCCGTTATCCGCGGGCAGGAAATCGCGGAGGCGTATCAGCCGGTTGGCTACAGGGTCCGGATGCGCACCGACCGCCCATGCGCATCGAGTTTTTCCATCGCGGCAAACGCCGCCACCGTGGCTTCCGCTTTCTTCACGCTCGCCCGATCATAGCGGATCAAACTCGTGCGCCGCAAAAAGTCGTCCACCCGCAACCCGCTGCTGAACCGCCCCGCGCGAGCCGTGGGCAACACGTGACTCGGCCCCGCCGTGAAGTCACCCAGCGCCGTCGGGGTGTGATTCCCGAGCATAATCGCCCCGGCCGTCGTGATCGCTGCCACCAGTTGTTTTTCGCCCGCTGACTCGACCATCAATTCGAGGTGCTCCGGGGCGACGTAATTAGCCACGTCAACGGCCTGCGCGAGCGTCTTGACCTGGATCGCGAGGAAACCGTGCTCCAAGACCCGCTGCGCCTTTTCCGACCGCGAAATCAACTGGAGCTGCGTCCGGATTTCCGATTGCACCGCGGAAATGATGTCCGCCGAGGTGGCGACCAGATAGATTTTTTCGCGGCCCGAACCGTGCTCGGCCTGGGCGACCAGATCGGCGGCGACAAAGGAGAGG
>CAYVDZ010001045.1:0-2204 GCA_964450575.1 uncultured Opitutus sp. | reverse complement strand
ATGTTTCTTCGCAAGGGGTTTTACCTCGGCTAAGAAGGCGTCGACTTGATGCGGAGCGGCGCCGACGAAACGGGCGTTTTCCGCGAGGATCGCCTGGAGGGCGCGCTTTCCGAGCCCGATCCGGCGGTCGCCGGCGAGCCGCGCGAACAAATCGGCATCACCCGAGCCCGAACGCAGCGCCTTCGCGGCCGCCAGCGAGTGCTCCTTGATTGCTTCATGCGCCGTCTCGCGTCCGGCGCCGTGCTTCACGGCTTCCATCAGAATCGTCGTCGTTGCGAGGAAGGGCAGGTTGCGTTCGTTCTCGGCGGCGACGGCGGCCGGGAAAACTTCCATCTGCCGCAGCACGGTCAGATAGGTTTCGAGTGCTCCATCGAGCGCGAAGAAGGCATCCGGCAGCGCCACTCGGCGTACCACCGAGCAGGAAACATCGCCTTCGTTCCACTGGTGTCCGGCCAGGGCAGCGGTCATCGCCACGTAGCCTCCCAGAATCGTGGAGAAGCCACAGATGCGCTCGCAGTTCCGCGCATTCACCTTGTGCGGCATTGCCGAGGAACCGACTTGGCCGTCCTGAAATCCTTCCGTGAGCAGGCTCGCCCCGGCCATCAGGCGCAGGGTCGTCGCACAGCTCGCCGCCGCGGCGCCGATCTGGTGCAGCGCCGTCGTCACCTCGAAGTCCAAGCTCCGCGGATACACCTGGCCCACCGCACTCAGCGCGGCGCGAAAACCGAGATGCTTCAACACGCGGCGTTCGAGCTGATCTACTTTGCCGGAGTCGCCGCCGAGGAGCGTCAGCTGATCCAGCTGCGTGCCCACGGCGCCTTTGAGTCCACGCACGGGATAACGCGCGAGCAGATCCTCGAGCCGGCCGAAGGCCACCAGAAGTTCTTCGCCAAACATCGCCAGACGCTTCCCCAAGGTCGTGGGCTGCGCCGGCACATTGTGGGTGCGCCCCGTGATCATCAGATCGCGATGGGCTTCCGCTTGCTGGGCGAGAGCGAGCAGCGTCGCGGCACACTTGTACTGCACCAGCTTCAACGAGCGCAGAATCTGGAGTTGCTCGACGTTTTCCGTCAGATCGCGACTCGTCAGGCCGAGATGAATGAACTGGCGCTTCGCCAACTCCGAGAACTCCTCGATGCGGGCCTTGACGTCGTGAAGCGTGATGCGTTCGCGCGTCGCAATGGAGGCGAGGTCAATCTGCCCCTTCACCTTTTCGTAATCCTTGATCGCTTCCGCCGGAATCGGCACGCCGAGTTCGCGCTGGCCCTTCATCACGGCGATCCAGAAATCACGCTCGAGCGCGACGCGGCCTTGTTGCGACCAGATGTCCTTCATCGCAGCCGACGCATAACGCTCGGCGAGAACATTGGGAATCGGGGCAGAGGGAAGAGAGGTCGGCTCGTTCACGGGAGAGGGCGTTTTATGCTCCCCGACCAGCGGATGGCGAACGCAAAAATCGTCGCAGTGGTCGCCTGCGTATTACGTGGAAGGCCGCGAATCCCAAGCAATGGAAAATGCCGGGTCGTCAGGCCGCGGACCCGGGGAGGTTTCCCGTGTGACGCGGGTGAACCGCGGACAACCCCACGTGAATTTGGGGGACTCAATCCGCTACGCCGCGAGGCAGCGCACGGCCATTTCGCGGAGGACTTCTTCCTGCTCACCCGGCCGGCGGACGATTTCTTCAAAGGTCGCGATGAACTCCTGCTGGTTGTCGATCAACCGCCGCAGCGCCGGAAGCTTGGCGCCGCCCGCAAGTTTACCGACGTACCACGCATTCTGGCTGAAGAGGTTATACGAGCTTTTCTCCGTGGCGCCGATGAAACGCCCGGCATAGGCGGTCGCCGCGCGGGGAAGTCCATCGAGCCCGCGCGCGCCGATTCGGGCCTCTCCCGCGTCGATCAAGGCCCGAACCTGCAGGAGAATCCGATTGCGGTTCTGGAGGGCGCTAATGACCGGACGCGCGTCGCCGCCGGAAAAGAAATGCCGGTGCAGCGCCGCCAGGGTCCACCGCAGATCACCGCTGAAGAACGCCTCGGCGGCCTCGAAAAAATCGCCTTCGGCGACGTTGGGCGTGAGTTCCGCCACGTGCGCTTCCTCGATCCGACCCGCGTCACCGGCATAGGTCGCGAGCTTGCGTGTTTCCTCCACGATCAAACGGGTATTGGCGCCGACTTTCGCCAGCATGAGCTCAACCGCCCCAGGCC
>CAYVDZ010001044.1:0-2211 GCA_964450575.1 uncultured Opitutus sp. | reverse complement strand
CATCCATGGATCGGCCCAGCGGGAATCCAGCAGGAGACGATCGATGACCTTGGTGCGACGATCCGTGGATCGGTCGTTCAGGAAGTCGGAAATTTCCTTTTCAGTGGGAACGACACCGACGACATCGAGCGAAACGCGGCGAAGAAAAGTGAGATCGGCGGCGGGGCCGGTGAGGGTGAAACGTTGTTTCGCGAACTGCGGCCAGGACGCGCCTTCCGCGATCCAACGCTGAAGCACCGCGATATCCCGTTTCGGTAATGGATCACTCATCGCCGGCATCATCTCGTCGGGATCCGTGCTCGTGATGCGCTGGATGATGGCGCTCTCGTGAGGGCGGTGCGGGACCACGGCGGGACCGTCCGCGTTGCCACCGAAGAACGCCTCCTCTTTCAAGTCGAGGCGCAGGCCGCCTTTGACCTTGGCGCCCTGATGGCAGTTGTAGCATTGGGCTTCGAAAATCGGTTTGATGTCGCGGTGGAAATCAACGCCGCCTGTTTGCTGGGATGGCGCATAGTCCGCCGCGACCTCGGCGATGCGCGCTCCGATGAAGTGATCGATGGCGTTATGTGCTGGGTAACCGTGGGGAAGCGCTGGCACCGGCTCGGCTTGGGTGGCGGCAAGCCATTCGGCGGCGACATCGCGGCGACGATTCCAATAATCAGCATGAGCGGAGCGGCGGGCGGCGCGGGCTGCGCTGTTCAGGGTCGCGAGGCGGTCGCGTCGTTCTGCCTCATACGCGGACCAACCGGTATCGGTGTAACGTACGGTCCGAGGACCGGGGCTCAGCACCGACCAAATCTCGGAGCCTTCGAGTGAAACGGCGACCACCGTTTCCCCCAGTTCCGGCCGGAAGGGTGTCTTGCTGCGGGGTTCGAGGCCGCCGACCAAGGTTTCGAGCACCACGTTGGCCGGGGCGCCGGAAAACTCGATTACGCTCCACGTTTCGCGGTTGCCGGGTGGAGCGAGCCGGAAATTGGGCCCTAGGTTGAGATAATTGTCCTGCTCATCGAAGAGCACCTCGCCACCCACGGCGCGGAGTATGGTGTAAATGCGCGGTTGGTCGAAAGGCGTTTCGAGGACCTGCTTCCCGTCAATCGTGAGCCGGGCGGGACCGCGGGAACGGAGAAGAACGCGGTGTTTGCCGGGAGGAAGTTGGACCTGCGCGGAAGCGCGCACGAGCGAAGGAAATGCGCGATCGGCGCGGACCCCGGTGGAGACGTATTTCTGCGGCAGCTCGAACAGACCGAAGACATCTTCGGAGTAACGCTCGGTGGCCGTCCCTGGAGAGAGAGGCCAGGTACCGTCGCGCGGGATGTCGTCTTCATAGATCTCCACCTGGACACTCCCGGCTACTGACGGCGCTGCGGTGCCGGCGACTGGGAGAATGCCCAAGGTGGAGAAAAGGGATCCGAGGAGGATAAAACGAAAGGGAACAGGGGCCATGGCGGAATGAACGGGTAACGCTCGCCAACTATCGCGTGATTCGGAGGAAATTTCACGCGTCCTGACATGGTTCTTTAGTGCAGGGCGGACGCAGCGGGGGACGTGCGGTCGCGTTATTCAGGTGAAAGCTTCCGTACGCGGTCGATTACGTCTTTTAACCGCAACGGGCGATCGGGCCCTGCGCGTCATTCACTCCAGCCAAAAGGCTCATTTGCCTGTAGATCCTCGAAAACCTAGGTCATCCGCTTTATCCGCGGTGGATCGATTTCCGAGTCCCTCGCCGCTTGGATCGTGGTGCGGCCCAAGTTCGGGCCGCCGCCGGAATGGCATCGGCAAGAGCCGAAAAGGTGAGATGAGAAAGGCGTTCGGCTGAAACGTGCAACGGGGTGGAGGACAAGAGCTGCTCGTCCGGATTATTGCATCTTTTGGGCTGTTCATTGTGACCCTCTCGGATGTCTTCGCTCGCTCGATCCAGAACTCGCGGCCGAAATAGCCGAGGTGGAAGCCGAGCTTGCCGACGAGACTGAGAGGGATAGGCTATGAGCATGAAGTTTACCGTGACAATCGACCGCGACGAAACCGGCGCATGGGTCGCCGAGTGCCCGGCGATTCCCGGTTGCGTCAGCCAAGGCAAGACCAAGCCCGAGGCACTCAGGAACGTGCGCGAAGCCATCGAACTCTGCCTGGAGGTCCGCGCTGAGCGCGGCTTGCCGCTGACCATCGAGACCCAACAGGTCGAAGTCACCGTCTGATGCCGACCTTGCCCCG
>CAYVDZ010001043.1:0-2217 GCA_964450575.1 uncultured Opitutus sp. | reverse complement strand
CGCCAGAGCCGGCCGGCTTCATCGCGCACGGCGTCACCCGGCTCGGCGGCAAAGCGCCGGCCGCCGGCTTCAAACACGCGGTTCGCCCCGCTCGCGTCCGTGAGCACCACGTAGTCCTGCGGTCCCAGCCGGCCGTGGAAAACGGGATGCCGCTTGAGAAACGCCGCCGCGATCGCGGTGGGCCGCGTCGCCGGGCCGCCGAATCGCAGCGCGAGCACCTCGGCCTTGTTCTTCAGGCGACGGTCGAGCTGTGGCACCGGGAACATAAGCTCGTCTGTGGAAAAATAGTCCCGGTAAGCCACGCCCTCGCCGTAATCGCGCGCGTGCCCGGTTTTCAACGACAACACCGTGGTCTCAGGATGGCGCCGGCGCCACTCGCCCCATGTCGTCGTCACAACGGAGAGCGGCGTGAGCTTCAGGCCGCGGCCCACGAGCGGGCCGACGACGGGTTCGCCGGTGAGCGTGGACCAGAGGGATTTCGTAGCGTGGTCATACATCAGCTTGTTCGAGCGGTAGAGAAATCCGCTCGTGCCCAGCTCGTGGTGTTCACCGGCGATGACAGTGCGGTAGAGAATCATCGAGCCGCAGAGCGTGCAGTAAACGCCGTTGAGTTCCTCGCCGCCAATGCGGTCTTTCACCATCTCGTGCCACGCGAGGATACGTTTCGGATAGGCGCGGCTGTCGCCGCGGTGGGTCACGCCGAAGACCAGGTGCGAGTCTTTCAGGTAGGTGGCCTGGGCCGCGGGGATCATCGCGGGATTTTTTAGCGGCGGGATGCCGTCGCGCTTCACACCGCCCCAGCGAATCTCGTCGAGCCGGATGGTCGCCGCGCGATCACTGGCGAAATACTCGCGGAAGCGCGGGTCAATCAGGCCGTAGAGGCGCGCCTTGAATTCGGGGTAGAGTTCCGGCACGCGGTAGTCGCGCGCCCAGAGATAATCGAACCACGCGTGCAGCTCGTCGCGGCTTTTCTCGCCGGTGCGGCGGCGCAGGACGGCGAAGATGCGCTCGTCGAAATTCAGACTGGCCAGCTCGAGCAGCGGCGCGATTAAGGCCGGATCCCAGCGCGTCTCGAGCAGCTTGTAGGCTTGGTTCTGAATCGCCGGATCGCGATCCATGAGTTGAAAGACAGTCCGCAGATCGGGCGGAGGCTCCGTCGCCTCCAGCCTCGGCCCAACCGCGACCCAGCCAGCCGTCAGGGCGAGAAGGAAGATATTTTTCAGCCGCATGATCGGGCGGAGCAGCGGACGGCTGCTTTACAGCCACCCAGCGAGGTAGAGCCCATGACGGGATCAGAGCAATTGTTTCAACTGATCGGCGGAAACATTTCCGGCGAGGTGGTAGATTTTCCCGTCGCGCTGCCAGGTGGCCGTCGGGAGCGCGCCCGCGACCGCGAAGCGCGGCGCATCGCCGAGTGTGACGCCGGTTAGATCCGTGGCGTTGGCGACGAAGATGTCCGCGTGGCCATCGTCGAGCTTCATGCAAAGACGCGTTACCCGACGCCCCTGCCACTCGACGATCTTGCACCCCATCACACCGTGTTCGGCGATCTTGGGCGGCAGCACGAAGTCGGGATGACCCTGGTGCTCGGTGAGCCATTGCTTCAGGGCGGGTGCGTCCATTGCGAACGCGTCGACGTGGTTGGACAGGTCGAGCGCCGCCGTCGCCATTGCTCCCTGAAATTCGGCGAGCGGCGTGTCACCTGAAATGAACCGGACCCGCCACCCGGCGAGACTGACCAAAAGAGCGACGGTCGCGGCGACGGCGAGCCACACGGGTTGGCGCCACTGCGAACGATGCCGGATGGTCGCGCGCGCGAGCAGGATCTGTGTTTTCAAACCGGATGGCGTCGGTTGGGCGCGGAGCTTGGCGGCGAAGGCCGCATCCATCGCCTGCTCCTCGGCGAACCATCGGCCCAGCACGGGGTCCTCGCGGGCTCGCCTCAACGCGTCTGCAAACTGCGGATCGTATGCGTCCTCACTGTTCGGCCGGTAAGCCTGGAGAATGAACTGGGTTTTTTCTCGGGTCATGCGATTTTAAAAAGCTTGGTGCGATTGGCGGGGAACGGAGTCCCGTTGGATTGGCTGCCGCCGGCGGTTCGGGCCGTGACGATGGCGCGCAGCGCGGCTTTGGGGCGCGAAAGACGCGACATGACGGTGCCGACGGGGACTTCGAGCATCTCCGCGATTTCGCGACAGGAGAGGCTTTGCCGATAAA
>CAYVDZ010001042.1:0-2219 GCA_964450575.1 uncultured Opitutus sp. | reverse complement strand
ACTTCAACGACGACAATCTCTACCATTTGATCAGCGCCCGCCGCCGCGCGGAAGGTATCTTCTTTCGCGCAGCACTTCACGGGCGCGACATCAAGACCAAGGTCATGAAGCAAGTTCGCGCTGGGGACTTCGTCATTTCCCGTATGCAGGTTGTCCACGGCGGTCTTGGTGTAGTTCCGTCCGAATGCGACGGATTCTATGCTTCCGATTCCTATGAGGTGCTTGTGCCCCGAGATCCGGCGAAACTCAGCCCGCGTTTTATCGGCCACCTCTGCCGCACCCGCCGCTTCTGGCATCACTCCCTCGTGTGCAGCCACGGCGTCCACATCGAAAAGATGACCTTTGTCATGGCAGATTTTGAGCATGAGAAATTCATGATCCCCGAGTTCGCCGAGCAAATCGCCATCGCCATCGTCCTCGAAACCGCCGACACCGAACTCCGACTCCTGCGCCAGCAGCGCGCCGCCCTCGATCACCAAAAACGCGGGCTGATGCAAAAACTTTTAACGGGCCAACTCCGCGTCTCAACCAATCCGAAATAACCGCACGTCTCAATGGCAAAGAAGCTAACCCGCATGGCCATCGCCTATGATTTCGATGGCACTCTCGCTCCTGGCAACATGCAGGAGCACTCCTTCATTCCTAACCTCGACTTAGAGGTTTCTGCATTCTGGGCTGAAACTAAGGAAAACGCGAAAAATCAAGATATGGACGAGATCCTTTCTTACATGCAGCTAATGCTCAAAAAGGCCTCGGAACGGAATATCCCAATCCGGCGAACAGACATTCGAAACCACGGCAAAGATATTAAGTTCTTCACGGGGGTCGAAGCATGGTTCAATCGCGTCAACGAATACGCAGAAAAACAGGAGGTTGAAGTAGACCACTATATCATCTCCTCCGGCCTAAGGGAGATGATTAAGGGGACTGTTATCGGAAAAGAATTTAGATTCATATTCGCGTCGGGCTTCTCCTACGACGCTAATCAAGTTGCTGAATGGCCAGCACTGGCCGTGAATTACACGAATAAAACCCAATACCTTTTTCGCATAAACAAGGGCATTAATAACAGCTACGACAACCAATCGATCAACAAGTTTACCCCTGACGAGGAGCGTCCAATCCCGTTTTCCAATATAGTGTATATCGGCGATGGGGAAACCGACATTCCATGCATGAAAATGCTGAAATACCAAGGAGGCACTTCGATTGCCGTATTCAACCCGGAGAAGCGGGGCAGCAAAAAGCGGCGCGCTCCCAAGCAAATTGCGGGTGAATTAGTTGCCCACGGTCGAGCCGACTTTGCCATCCCTGCGGATTACAGCGACGGTTCAATTTTAGATCAAGTCGTCAAAGCAGTGATCGATTGAACGGCTGCTTCAGCTCGCATTCATGTCCTAAAACGTGGACGTACTGCTCGTAAGCCCACGGAACTCTCGGTCGTAGCGCAGCCAGGTAAACTCGAGCCGACTTTTCCCTCTATGGCACCGCTTGTTAGAGCCCCTGAGCAGAGCCCCTGAAAATCGTGTGAACACCCCCAACTTCCTCGAATCCCACGTCAGCCAGATCCCGGCGGTCCAGTTCCTCCAGCAACTGGGCTTCGCCTACCTGGCGACCGAGGAAGTCGCCGTCGAACGTCGCGGCAAGCTGGGTCATGTGCTCCTCGAAGGCACCCTCGCCGCCCAGCTCCGCCGCATCAATCGCGTGCGCGCGTGATGTCATGCTGCCCGAACCCGCTGCCTCTCCCGACCCGGTGACCGATCACCGCTTCCTTGACGAAGCGGGTGACACGACGTTTTACGGTGAAGGTCGGCGCGACATTATTGGCACTGCGGGGGTGTCTTTCGCGTTCATCATTGGCATGCTCAAGGTCAACGTGCCGCGCGATGAACTGCGGCGCGAAATCACCGCATTGCAGCTGGAAATCGCCGCCGATCCCTACCTCAACCGCATCCCGAGTGTGGCCAAGAAAATTGCCAAGGGCGCCTTCTACTTTCACGCGAAAGACGATCCGCCTGAAGTGCGAGAGCGCTTCTTCCGGTTTATAGTCAACCGCGACGTCGCGTTCGAAGCGGTCGCGGCGCAAAAAATCACGGAGCTCTTCCAGCGCAAGCACCATGATCGTGAGGCCGAATTCTACGCGGATATTCTGTCTCATCTAATCAACTTGAGAGTGACGAGTTCTCCGGTGGTTTTTAGGTGTCCGGTGGTTTTGGCTG
>CAYVDZ010001041.1:1390-2220 GCA_964450575.1 uncultured Opitutus sp. | reverse complement strand
GCCGGACGCGATCGTGACCGACGTGAACATGCCGCGATTGGACGGATTCGCTCGCGTGTATAACGCGGGGTTGGCGACATTTCTCCTGCGCCATCCCGTAGTTGCCGGATTCATGCTGGACGAGGCCCAGGCGGGCATTTACCAGCTGCTAACCGGTCGGCGCCAGCCCAGTCTCGTTGCGCAAGGAGCCAAGGCTGCAGGCATGAGTGAAGATGTTGCTGAATGGTTCAGCACGGGTGTTCAGGTCGCGGTCTCGTTCCCGATGGCGCTCGTCCATGCGAACCGAATGCTCGCGGCGATTCGGAGTGTGCAGTTAGAGATGATCGCTGCTGAGAGTGCACCGTCTGCGTTCCGGACTTGGAACCAGTTCCAGCAAGGCACATCAGCGCAATTTGCGTCGCGTGCTGAAGCGGCGAAAGCGTGGTCGGTTTATAAAGAAGCGAATGAAATCGTCACTGGATCCTCGCGTAGCATCACCGCGCGATCGGAGTATCTGCGTTCACTTGCGGGAGATTGGCGTACGCCTTCATGGCAAAAGCCGTTCGTGGCCGAAGGACGAGTCCCCCCAGGCCACGACGTAGATCATATCAAACCGCTCTCGATCGGTGGTCCTGATGTTCCTGGAAACATGCGGCTTCAAAGCACGGAGTTGCATCGGATCCATCATCAGTTTTATGACCCTTGGAACTGGTAACGATGAACACAAAAAAACTATTGGTGGCCTACGACGAATCGAAGCCGACTGCCGGGCAAGGAGACTTTTTGGCCGTCGTCATCGAGGGTGCGACTCCGGCATTTTTCGGGCTGCGGTCGCGGCGCACCTACAAGAG
>CAYVDZ010001041.1:0-1380 GCA_964450575.1 uncultured Opitutus sp. | reverse complement strand
GTTCCTCGGAAAAGAGGTCACGGAGAAGGAGGTGTTTGCGAAACTCGTCGATAGTGGACGGAAGATCGAGAGCGTTGATCAAACGATGGCGAATCTCGCCGCTTACGTTCAGCAACTCGGGAGCTTCAAAATTGGCAATGTTCTCAGTATCGTGCGAAAGGATGGTGAGCCTGGATTCGAGCTCATCAAAATTGCGGATACCTCGCGGATGTCTGAACCGAAGAACCTTCCGTGAAGTAATCACCCTCCCAACTAGAACCCGCTGCACAGGTGGCGCTTCGAGCTGACTCTCTTTGCGCGATAAAGGTCCTGCCTCGCTGGCGGGGGCGTGCCCGCGAAGTATTCCACGCGAGCGCCGCGCTACTTGTGTAGCCTCGAAAAAACGGACATCAGTTCGAACGGATCTAAAGTCGGTTAGGTTTCGTTGTTTTCAAAAGTCCCCAAGGGAAAGGAAACCTAGCGAACTGCGTCTCCTGCTCAAATTGCAGTCGAAGCGGACGAGGGCTTCCGCGGTCCCGCCAAGAATCATTCAGGAAGAGACGTTTCCTTCTTTTGCAGAGCGGCGCATCTTCCGATTGCAGTTTGCACTCTGGCACTGATGCGTTTCCCGACCGCTCCGGCGGCCTTAAAACTTTAACTCTGTTCACCGCTCCCGGTTTACGTAGTTCGCCGAAGGTCGCCGGAACAAAATTGTCCTATGGGGCTCTCGGAATGTCTCCGATGCGCGGCTCAGGGCAGCGCATGTTCCTTCGACTTTTCCAATCCATGCGCCAACTTCTTCTCGGACTCGTTTTTCTTTTCACCGCCTACGCTCAACTTTCCGCCGCCGTTTTCTACGTGGATTATGAGGAGGGTTCTGATGCCAACGCCGGCAGCAGTACTTGGCTTTCATGGAAGCACTGCCCGGGCGATCCCGCCGCCTCGGCCGTCGCTGCGGCGCGCACGCTCGTTCCGGGCGACGTGGTTCTCTTTCGCGGCGGTGCTACCTACGTGCTCACCGGTCCCACCGGTATTATCCTGAAGTCGAACGGCTCCGCAAACGCTCCCATCGTTTACGCTTCGGGCGCAAAAGAAGGTTGGGGTAGTGGTCTCGCCCGCTTCACGGACAACAACGGAGGGTCAGCGATCACCGCGTTTTCAGCACCTGCGGTCGCTCGGTATCTGGAGTTTCGCTCGCTCGAGTTTTACCGCATCGGTGGCGCGGGTGTGTTGCCCGCCGACAACGGTAGTCCTGCTAGTCCGCGCTTTGGCGGCGGGCTCTCCTTCGCTAACGGTGTCGAAAATGTCACTGTCACCGACTGCACTTTTCGCGAACTCGGCTACTGGGCGAATCAGAAGCCGATGGCTTCGTCGTCGCTCAACGGCATCGGTATTTCGGCC
>CAYVDZ010001040.1:0-2227 GCA_964450575.1 uncultured Opitutus sp. | reverse complement strand
GGCGAGTCGCACGATTTCCATGCCCAGCTTGAGCACGAGTTCCTTCATGTCCTCCGGGCCTTCGCCCTTCAGCAACTGAATCGCCTCCTTGACCTCGAGCGCGGTGCCGACCGTATCGCCGAGCGGCTGATTCATATCGGTCACGAGGGCCACACAACGGCGTTTCATGGAACGACCGACCCGCGTCATCGACCGGGCGAGCTGCTTCGCTTGCTCGAGATCCTTAATGAAGGAGCCATTGCCCCATTTGACGTCGATCACGAGACCTTCGGAACCTTCGGCCAGCTTCTTCGAGAGAACGCTGCCGGTAATGAGCGGGAGACTCGGAATGGTGCCGGTCTCTTTGCGCAGTTCGTAGAACTTGGCGTCGGCGGGAGCGAGGTCTTCGGTCTGGGCCACGATCGCACCGCCGATGCGGGCGAGCTGGGAAGCGAAGTGGTCGTTGCTCAGATTGCCCTTAAAACCAGGGATGGCCGCGAGCTTCTCCAGCGTGTTGATGATATAGTCGTGTTCGACCCCGCACATCATCGGCACCACGACCCCGGCGGCCATCGCGAGCGGCACGAGGACCAGGGAGGTTTTGTCACCCACTCCACCGGTCGAATACTTGTCAATCTTCGGCTTGGCGATGTGCGAAAGGTCGATCACCTCACCGGAAAGCATCATCTCTTCCGTCAGATCCGCGGTCTCCTGCGCGGACATGCCGGAAAAGTAGATCGCCATGGCGAGGGCCGCGAGCTGGTGCTGCGGCATTTCACCATCAAGCGTACTGTCGATTATATACCGAATCTCCTCCTGCGTGAATTCGCCGCCATCACGCTTCTTCTCGATCAGGAAGGTGAATGATGGCTTGATGAATCGGCGCGCCGGAATGTTTCGTTTGCTGGTCATGTGTTAAAGATGCGAAGGCGGCCCGTTAAGCCCGCCGGGCGGAAAAGTTTGCGAGCCAATATGATTCACGGGTAAAGTCGAGCTTAAAGGAGCACCGATTTTTTCCCGCGAACCGCCCCGGGAATCGGAGACAAAAGTAACCGGGCAGACACCCGACCTGTCACGGGAGTCAATCCATTCGCGATCCACCCTGCACCCAGGCCGCGATCACCGCCCGCTCCTGATCCGTCATTTGCGTGATATTTCCCAATGGCATCATGCGGGTGACAATGGTTTGCTGGTAGATCCGCTGTGCATTCTGCACCAATAACTCCGGGGTGTGCAGCATCACTCCCGCCGGCGGCTGGGCCAGACCTGGAAACGTCGGCACCACGGCATGACAGGAAAGACAATGCTGCCCCATAATTGCCCGGACTTGGTTAAACGTCACCGGCGCGGCCAAGGGCGGCAAAGGAATCGGTCGCGGCGCGGTCCACCAGGCGACCACGCCGAGCAAAACGGCTCCAATTCCTGGATACTGCCAGGCCAGGATACCTTTGTGACGACGATTGAAGAAATGACGGATGCTCACTCCGGCGGCCCCAATGAGCATCAATACGGCCCACGCGTGCGGATGGCCGTACGTCGAAGCGTAATGATGGCTGATCATGATGAACAGCACCGGCAGGGTGAAGTAGTTGTTATGTACACTGCGCTGTTTACCGCGTTGCCCATAAATCGGATCGGGCAGGCCGCCGGCTCGCATCGCTTCGACCATCTTACGCTGGCCGGGAATGATGACGAAAAAAACATTCGCCACCATGATCGTACCAATCGCAGCGCCGACATGCAAATACGCCGCCCGACCACTGAGAACCCGATCCAGCCCCCACGCCATCACGGCCAGCAGGGCAAAAACCACCATTCCGAGGAGCAGGCCACGCCGCCCCAACGGAGAACGGCACAACAGATCGTAAACGACCCAAGCCCCGACCATGCTCGCCGCGCCGATCCCAATCGCCTGCCACGTCGTCAGGGGCATTTGCGCCGAATCGATCATCATGGTTTGCGCGCGAATCCAGTAAACCACGACCAACAGTGCCGTTCCCGAGAGCCAGGTCGTGTACGCCTCCCACTTAAACCAATGCAGTCGCGGCGGGAGCGTTCCCGGCGCCACCGCATATTTTTGCGGGTTGTAGAATCCGCCGCCGTGCACCGCCCAAAGATCGCCGGACACACCTTTCTTGGCATTCTCCGATCCCGGCTCGGGTGCCTCCAAGCTGTTATCCAGCCAAATAAAGTAAAAGGACGACCCGATCCACGCCACGCCCGCAATGAAGTGCAGCCAGCGTAACGG
>CAYVDZ010001039.1:0-2228 GCA_964450575.1 uncultured Opitutus sp. | reverse complement strand
CAACATCCGCGTCAAGGATCCCCTCTGGCCGATGCGTGACCTGCTGGACTTCACCGTCAGCGTAAAACCCGGCGAGCCGAAAACGCTCTGGCTCGACCTGCGCGATCGTATGCTGCCGCCAGGCAAGGGACTGTGGATCGCCGTCGCCGGAGCAGGTCCGGAGTTTGGAGCCGATGCCCTCGCGGGCGCACATCTCCGCCTCATCTTCAAGCCGGGCGCGCAGGCACGCGTCGAGCATGAGCTCGATCGCTCCACCCAAGTCAAGGACTGCTTCGCCATGCTCGTCGAGGCGAATCCATTCAGCCCGAAGCTCAATCTCTGGGTGCGCTTCGAGACTGACCTCAAGGATTTGCTCCGCGTCAATCCCGAGCACGCCATGGCCCGTGAATACGCAGCGGTGTCCTCTCTCCGCGCCCCGCGTCCGCCCTACACCCCACCCGAACCGCCCGCCGGCGTGCCACGCTGGGCTTTTCTTCAAACGGAGCTGCTGGGCCGGGTGAGGGATTTTGTTATGTGGTACATCGACCGGCGCCAGGTGCCGTATGGCGATTTTGGCGGGGGTATTTCGGACGATACCGATATGACCAATCTCTTCCCCGGCATTGCCCTCATGGGCTGCGAGCCGGAAAAGATCCGACGCTCGCTTCAAGCCCTGCTGGAAGCGGCGTTCAAGAATGGCATGTTTACGAATGGCCTACCCACGATCCAGTCCGACCAATTACATTCCTACGAGGAGGGAGTGAACTGCCTGGGCCAGGTTCTAACGCTTGATTTCGGCAGTCCTCGCCAGCTTGAACGCGCGATGGTCACCGCCCGCTCAGCCGAGAACCTCACCGGGATCAATGCAGCCGGCCACCGGCACTTCCGCACCTCCTATTACAGCGGCACCCGAATGGCCCTTGAGTATCCGTGGGGCGCAACGAACCCTCCCTCTTACCTGATCCTTCATCCGGGTATGCTCCTCGTCGATTTCAACGGCAGCCCTGCCCCGAAGAAATACATGCTCGAGCTCGCGGACAGTGTGCTTGCGCATCGTCGGGTCGACGCGAGCGGCCGGGCCACTTTCCCCAAGGTGATCCAGTTTGCGGATGACTCGGGCAGCGATTTCTCGGAAGATGTTGGAGGGCCATGGTACCTTCTCTGGGCCGCGTGGAAATGGTCCGGCAACCAGCGATATCTCCAGCCGTTGTTCGACAATGAGATGGCCGGTCTCCGGCAGGTGAGTGCCAACGTACTCGATGTCCTCAAATTGCGAAACGACGGCGCCTCCCCGCTGCTGCGCAACCGCACGAAACCCGATGAACCCTATCCCTGGATCTACGCGCGGCCGGCGGTGCCGCGCGACGATCTGTTTCACTGGCAGCTTGAATACGACAAAACCCGGCTCGAGAAGATCTATGCCAGCCAGCTTGAGGCGTGCGAGTTGCTCGCATACGTCAACACGGAGGGCAGTCTCTGGATCGACCGTGTCGGAGTCCCCACTGGCGAACTCCAGCACACCCGCTTGGGCGGGCTGGCTCTGATCCGGGGCGCCATTCAACCTGGCCATGCGGTCAGCTGGAACTTTGCGGCCCCTGCCAACGAGCAGAGTGTCGGCATCATCATTCCGGATGCATCGCCGATCGCGTTCACCGTCATTGCCTACAACCTTGAGGCCACCCCGGTGCGCGCGACCATGACCGGTTGGAACATCGACCCCGGTCGGTGGGAAATCACCGAAGGGATCGACACGAATGACGACAACATCGCCGATCAGGCACTGCGGACCCGGGATGAAACCTTTGAGCGTTCTCGCGACGTGGCACTGGTCTTTCCGCCGCGCGCCACCACCGTCGTGAGATTGACCTTGAAATCCCCCGGCACCCCTTATTGGTCGCGTCCCGATCTCGGTCTCGATCCGGAGGATGTCCAGTTTCACGACGGTGCGTTGCACGTGCGCATTCACAGCTTGGGTGCGATCAATTCGCCGGCAGCCGAAGTAGGATTTCGCACGCCCGATGGCCGGCTGATCGCCACCTCACCCATTCCCGGTTTAGCCGCGCCGGACGATCTTTCGCCGAAAATCACCGAGGTGATTCTCCTGCTTCCGGAGGGCGTACGCCCCGCTGGCGGTGTCGTCGAGATCGACCCCGACCATCACCTCGAAGAAATCACCCGCCGCAACAACATCGTTGAAGTACAACTCAAATGACTCCTTCCACTCTGAAACGCAGGATTCAATGCACAAG
>CAYVDZ010001038.1:1671-2229 GCA_964450575.1 uncultured Opitutus sp. | reverse complement strand
GCACCCCGGCAAGGTCTATGTGCAAATGCGCGGACCGCGCTTCGAGACCAAGGCGGAGATTCGCGTGGTCAAGGACTGGGGCGATGTCATCGGCATGACCGCCGCGCACGAGGCGGATCTCTGCACAGAAGCCGGATTGCGCTACAACAGCCTCGCGCTGATCGACAACTACGCGAACGGGCTCGAAGGGACCGAAATTGATTTCACGAAATTCAAGGATCTGGTGAAGGAAAACCAGGCCAAGGTGAACCGCCTCTTCGTGCGTTTACTCGAGATTCTCGGCTAAGACCGGAATGTTTCTTTCGCACGGCCGTCCTCTCCCGAAATGAGCTCGTCCGATCGTTTCACCGGGAAGCACGGGCCATCCTGATTCCTCAGCATGGTCGCATTCGAGAACGCGCTGCTGCTGTTGGTGCTGCTGACGGCCCTGAGTGTGATCGGCCGCCGGTTCCCGTGGCCGATGCCGATCACGTATGTCGTCGGCGCGACCCTGGCCGCCACGCTCTTGCGTTTCCCGCGGGTCGAACTCGATCCTGGGTTTTTCTTTCTCTGCTTCGT
>CAYVDZ010001038.1:0-1661 GCA_964450575.1 uncultured Opitutus sp. | reverse complement strand
CATTGCTCTTCTCCGATGGCTGGCTGATGCCGCTCCGGGATTTCAACGCGGCTCGTCGTCCCATTCTCCTCCTCGCGACCGGTCTGGTCGTGTTCACGACCTTGTCGGCGGGATTTGTCGCCCATTGGCTGGTGCCCGACCTGCCTTTGGCCATGGCGTTTGCCCTCGGCGCGGTCGTCTCGCCGACGGATGCCGTCGCCGTGGGCGCGATCACCCAGCGCCGTCGAGCAGCGGGCCGGTCCTTCCGGCTCGAGGCATTGCGGGCGGAACGCGTCGCGGTCGACGATTTGTGGATACGGGACGCGATCACGGACGAAACGCATCGTCCGCTGCAGCAGTTGCTCGATCACGAAGAAGCGATGTTAAATGGTCAGGGGGCCCGACCGGAATCGGACGATGAGAAACCGGCTTCCGGTCCGACGGCGTGACACTTTGGTTCCGGGGTTCGGGTACCGAGGTAATGCTGAACCGCGTCATGGAGTTGTTCTGACGGAATAAACTGCTTGCTCGATGACGGATCAAGTGGCGCGCTGTTACTTCCATGTTCGCGCCACCCCTCGCACTTGTTCTTGGCCCGCTCGCGGTTCTCGCCGTCAGTATGGTCTTCATCGTTGTCGCTATCGCGTGGCTCAGATGGCACGCGTTCTTCGCACTGTTCTTTGCGGCGATTCTTGTCGGATTGATGACAGCTCTGCGTGCGACCGGGGACGGGCGTTTCATCGCGGCGGTGGAATCGGCGATGGCCGAGTTTGGAATCGCGGCGGGTAAGATCGGTTTCACCATCGCGATCGCGGCCGTGATCGGAGTCGCGCTGATGGAGAGCGGGGCGGCCGACAAGATCATCCGGCGGATGATTGGGGTCTTCGGTGAAGCCCGGGCGGGCCTGGCACTTCTCACGTGCGGTTTCATTCTCTCGATCCCGGTGTTTTTCGACACGGTGTTTTTCCTGCTCGTCCCGCTCGCGCGGGCGCTGAGCTTGCGGACGGGGAAGCACTATTTGTTTTACCTCCTCGCGATCTGCGCCGGTGGCGTGATCACGCACGGAACGGTACCGCCGACGCCGGGGCCGCTGCTCGCGGCCGAGACGCTCAAGATCGATCTCGGCATCACGATGGTGGGCGGGATCCTCTTCGGTATTCTGCCGGCTCTCAGTGGCTGGGCTTGGGCCAGGTGGATCGATGCGCGCAAACCGGTACCGCTCCGCGAAACGACCGGCTCTTCGCTCAGTTCGCTCGCGGCGGTGGCTTCGCGGAACGAAGACCAGCTGCCGGGATTTTGGGTATCCATTGCTCCGGTACTGTTGCCCGTGGTGTTGATCGGAGCGGCTTCGGTCGTCGGAGTGATGCGGGCAAGCCTCTCGCCGACGCTAATCGAAACCGTGGGATTTTTGGGTAACAAGAATGTTGCCATGCTCTTGGGAGCCGCGATCGCGATCTGGGTTTACGCGCGGCAGAAGAAGCTCGGTCATCGCGAGTTTGGCGGCATCCTGGGTTCGCCCATGGAAACGGCTGGCGTGATCATTCTCATCACGGCGGCGGGAGGCGCCTATGGCACGATGATTAAAAATTCCGGCGTGGGTGATTCCGTGCGGGAACTCGCGGTCGGCAGCAGCGTGAACTACGTCCTGCTCGCCTGGGTCCTCGCGGCCGTGGTGCGCGTGG
>CAYVDZ010001037.1:0-2234 GCA_964450575.1 uncultured Opitutus sp. | reverse complement strand
CCGCCGGCGTGGTACGAGGTGCCAGTTTTCTATTTTTCCAACCCGAATGCGTTGGTCGGGCATGAGCATGCGGTGTTCGCGCCGGCGGGGTGTCAGGAACTCGATTACGAATTGGAGCTGGGAGTGGTCATCGGCCACGGCGGGCGTGACATCGCGCCGGAACGCGCGTGGGAGCATGTATTCGGTTTCACGATCGTGAACGATCTCAGTGCGCGCGACCTGCAACGTCAGGAAATGGCGGTCGGGCTGGGGCCGGCGAAGGGCAAGGATTTCGCGACGGCGGTCGGGCCTTGGATCGTCCCTCGTACTGAATTCCTGGATCGGATTCAGGGCGAAACGCTCACGCTGGAGATGTCGGCTCGCGTCAACGGCCGTGAGCTTTCCCGCGGCAATGTGTCAGCCTTGCATCATTCGATTCCGCAGATGATCGCGCGCGCCTCGCGGGATGTGGAGTTGTTCCCGGGCGATTTGATAGGGACGGGTACCGTGGGAACGGGGTGCATCCTTGAACTAGGACCGGAGAACACGGGCGGCTGGTTGAGGCCCGGTGATCAGATCGAGCTCGAAGTGGAGCGGATCGGTGTGCTGCTCACGCGGGTAATCGAGCGTCCCACGGCGAAGGTCTGAAGCGCAATCACCGCCTTTGAACCGACGGCCGCGCAGCGCATCCGCCGCAGTTGCAGTGTGGTCGGCCCGGATCGGACGCCGCAAGAGGGGGCCGGAATCGCGGGCGTTCGCGGCCCGCGCGCGATCGATGGAGATCGAGGCCGCCGGCAATCGGGATTCGGCTGCCCTGATGAGCCTCCGATTTCGGCGAAATTAGTTAGCGGCGGGATGCGGATGTCGCCGACGTCGGCCGCAAGGCATCGAACGGCTGGTCGAGGGGCGCGACGGGCGGGAGCAGGTCGACGACCTTCTTGTCGGCAAACTCGGCTTCGATTTCCTTCGCGCGGCGTTCGCCGGTGGCGATCCAGTCCTTGCGGGACTTGATCTGGTTGCGCAGCGCTTCATCCGCGTTGCTTTGAGCTCCGCGCTGACGGCCGACGATCAACCAGCCAAGGGCTTCCGCATAGTTGCGAGGGACGCCGCGACCGCTGGCATACGCCGCGCCGATATTGAAAAAGGCCTCGGCTTCACCGCCGGCCGCGCCGGCCCGAAAATAGTCCAGTGAGCGCGCGGGATCCTTGGCGACTCCGCTCTCTCCGTTCGCGAGGAGCATCCCAATTCGAAACGCCGCGGGGGCTTGTCCGGAGCGAGCGGCTTTTTCCAGCAAGGCGATGCCACGGGTTTGGTCCTTCTCGATCCCGTCGCCGCGGAGCAGCATCTCACCGAGCTGGGTCTCAGCGCGGGGATTGCCCTTCATCGCCGCCTGTTCGAGCTCCTTCACATCCGCCCACATATCGCCCCCGGCGCCGCCCGTCTTGGACATCAGGACGGGAGCGGAGTCTTTGGGCGCGCGCCCTTTGGCCGCGTACGTTGGGGCGACGGCCCCAGCTGCCCCGAGGGCCAAAGCCAGGGCGACGAGCGTGGAGGGACGAAGACGCATCCGGAAAGGAGGGAAAGAGAAGAAGGTACTCATGGTGGATATGGGTTTTCGACTGATGGATCGGTGATCCGTTCCGTTGCGGCGGTCGTCTGTTAGCACAGCGACCGGACGAGCTTAGCGAGCTGGCGGGATTGATCCCTTCACTTATTCGCTCACCTCACCTGTGACGGTCGAGCCGCCGACGATATTCACTTTTTCAAGAATCGCCTTCTGAATCTTGGCCGCGAGCTCGGGCTTCTCTCGTAAGGCCGTCTTGGCGGCGTCACGGCCCTGGCCGACGAGATTGCCCTCGTAGGCGATCCAGGCGCCCTTCTTCTCGAGAATCTTGTGTTCGAGGCCGAGGTCGAGGAGCGATCCGATTTTCGAGATGCCCTCGTCGTACATGATGTCGAATTCGCACTCGGTGAACGGCGGGGCCACCTTGTTTTTCACGATCTTGATCTTCGTGCGGTTGCCGACGACTTTGCCTTCGGGCGTCTTGATCTGGTCCTTGCGGCGGATGTCGATCCGGACGGAGGAGAAGAACTTGAGGGCGCGGCCGCCGGAGGTGGTCTCGGGATTGCCAAACATGACGCCGATTTTTTCGCGGATCTGATTGGTGAAAATACAAATGCAGTTCGTTTTGCTGACGACGGCGGTGAGACGGCGCATGGCCTGACTCATGAGGCGGGCTTGGGCGCCCATAGTC
>CAYVDZ010001036.1:0-2236 GCA_964450575.1 uncultured Opitutus sp. | reverse complement strand
CGCGAAGTCTGATCGGCAAAGTCTAAGCGTCTCGTTTACTTGCGTTCGCGTTCACCCGGTAATCGAAGTCGCCGTCCCATTGTCCGGCTTCGCCACTGTATTGACTACGTGGCTAACGGTGATTGCCACCTTTCGGCTTCCGCGCGCCGCAATAGTGTCCATTAGTGTCGGCACGTGGTTTCTCACCCGACACTTCCACCGTCCCTTCCGCTCCCGCTCTCGGTCGTCATCGTCGCGAAGAACGAGGCGCACACGCTTGCGCGCTGCCTCGCGAGCGTGGCGGGTTGGGTGAGCGAAAGCGTGGTCGCCCTGAATGATACCACGGACACCAGCGAAACGGTCGCGCGGGCCGCGGGGGCCCGGGTGGAGCATCTGCCGTGGAGCGGTTATCGTGACACCAAAAACGCCGCGCTCGCCCTCGCCTCTCAAGACTGGGTGCTCTCGCTTGATGCCGACGAGGAAGTCTCCCCGGCCCTCCGCGACGCGATCGTCGCGTTTTTCCAGCGATCCGACCTGGACTCGTTCGCCGGCGCCCGCTTTCCGCGGAAAGTATGGTTCATCAATCGCTGGATCACGCACGGTGACTGGTATCCGGATCATTGTCTGCGCCTGATCCACCGGGATCGCGCGCGCTGGGGTGGTGATGCCTTTGTCCACGAGAAAATCGAGTGCGACGGCCCGGTGGCAACGCTGCGCGGGGACCTGCACCATTTCTCGTTTCCGACGCTCGCCTCGCATGTCGCGAAGATAAACCCGTTTGCCGATCTTTTCGTGCGCCAGCAACAAGCGCGGGGCAAACGCTTCTCGGTTTTCGCGGCGACGAGCCGGCCGCTGTGGCGCTTCTTCCGCGGGTATGTGTTACGCGGTGGTTTTCTCGACGGCTTCCCCGGGCTTTACATCGCGTGGACCACCGCCTTCGGCGCGTTTGTGCGCTTCAGTCGGCTTTACGAGGCGGAACATCGGACGGAACCGCCCATTGACGCGCCGCGGTCGGAGCCCACGATCCCTGCCCAGCAGTAGAGTCGGTCTCCTTCCCATGTCGTCGCCCGAGCCGCATCAATTCAGCAAAATCGCCGAAGAACTCGTCTGCGATCTCCGGCGCGTGGCGAACGCCGATCCCGCCCGCTCCCGTAAACGCGCAACCCGTCCGCTCGCTGAGCTGATCGAGGAACTGCTGCAACGGAACCAGATCGGACGCAGCTCGCCGGAAAACACGATTCGCGAACGCTGGGTACAGCTGGTGGGCACCGCCAACGCCACTTACTCGCACCCCGCGCGCATCGAACGCAACCGGCTGGTTGTGCTCGCCGGCCACGCGGTGGTACGCAACGAGTTATTTCATCACCGGGAACAGATCGTCGAACGCATCAAGAAACTTCCCGGGTGTGGTGACATCAAGTCGCTCAACCTGCGGGCGGGTTGAACGTTGGCTGACGGGTCGACCGCCCGTTTATCAGAGCGGTCGAGGCAAAGCCGGGGCCTGCCGGCCTGTGCGGATTTGCTGCGACGCGACGGGCGACGAAATCACGCTGAATGTAAGCCGTTTGAAATTAGTCTAAATTAACCGGTCTCTCCGCGTTTGGAGTTGAAAACCAGTGGCGGTTTCACATCCCCGCTGACGCCTGTTTGGAACTTCACTCCAACTCAAATTACCTCCCCCGAAATGAGATTTTTCCGACCGTCTACCGTGCAAAATTACGCTTGCGCGTCGTCGCCCGTTTCGGAAGTGTCGGTCTCTTGCGTTAGTGGAATCCCGTCGGTTGCGGGGTCCCGCCATGATTGGTCCGGCATCCCGCCGGATTGGAACGGTGACGCCGGCTCAACCCGATTTCCAGTCGGGCGCAGCGGGTGGCACGGTGCCTGCAAAGGTGCCCTACAGTCGTGAATTAAATCAACAAACCATGTCTACCACCGTCGTTAAGCCAGAAATCATCAACGAATACAAAACTCACGATAAGGATACCGGTTCGTCCGAAGTCCAGGTCGCGCTCTTGACCGCTCGCATCAATCACTTGACCGAGCATCTCCGCACGCACCGCAAGGATTTCCATTCGCGCCGCGGGCTTCTCCAGATGGCTTCACGCCGTCGCAAGCTCCTCGATTACCTCAAGAAGCACAATCTGCCAAAGTATAACGAGTTGCTGCAGAAGCTGAGCCTTCGCCGCTAACGCTTTCAATCTAACGGGCGACCCGATCCGCGGGTCGCCCGTTGTCTTTTCGACACTCGAAATCCAGG
>CAYVDZ010001035.1:0-2239 GCA_964450575.1 uncultured Opitutus sp. | reverse complement strand
CCCGCGGGCCAGAGCGTAAAAGCCGACCGCGTGGCTTCACTGCTGAGTTCAATTACCTCGCTGCGTTTCTCCGAGACATCGGCCCTCGATGATCCAAACCTCTCCGCGGCGAAAGCCAATCTACGGCCGCTCAAGCTGACCACCTTTGACAATCAGACGATCACCGTCGCCCTCGGCCGGAAACCCGGGGAAAAGAAAATAAAACCCTTGGCCGCAACGCCCGACAAGAGTGGCCCCGCCGCGCTCGGCAATTTGGCCGATCTCGCGAAACAGCCCGCCCGCAAGGACGGCGAGCCCGCGGCCGAGAGTGCGAATCCGCTGGCACCTGAGTTCGAGACGATTCCCGCCGGTCCGGTGTTCGCGGTCGTCAGCCACAGCGATGCGAGTGCCCCGGTGAATGCGTTAATGCAGAAGCGCGGATTTCAGATTGCAGAGTATACGTTCACGGGTCTGCCCCAAAAGGCCGACGAACTCTTCGAGCCCGCGCCCCCGCCGAACCCGTAAGACGTGGAGCCGGAATTCACCGGCCTCCCTCCGCGATCGTTCAACTCACTCTCCGTGTGAGCGCGTCAGCGCCTGCATCGGCGCGATCTCAACTATATCGCGGGGCGCATTCATATTCAGCTGCTTTGGCCATGGCGAAGGACAACGCTCACCCGAAACTGAATAACGTTTAATTCTAGCCCTCTGCTTCCGTTAGTGCGACACTCCGGTGTCGCTCAATAATACTGAGGGGCAAAAAATTCCATGCAAAGCGAAGCACCCAAGGTTCTGGTCGCGGTGGGAGATCGCCGCATACTCAGTAATCCAGCGGAAGCCTTCGGCGACTATTGGCCGACATACTCACTGATGGTCGTCAGGTGAGTATCGATGGCCGTCGTAGCCAAAGAATCGTGACCAAGATAAGCGGCGAGTTGGCACAGGTTCACGCCGTCCTCCAGGAGATGCGTGGCATACGAGTGACGCAGCGTATGGACATGCACCTCTGGCTTGAGTCCCGCGGCCGCCCGGGCGACCCGCACGCAGAGTTGAATGGAACCGGTGGACATCGGCTGGTCGGCCTTGCCCGCGTGTTCCGGCGCCATGGGATTGACCCGGTGCTCGCGCCAGCCGCGGCCCACGCCAGGAAAGAGCAGCCGGAGATGCCGGTGCTCCCGCCACCACGTCCTTAGCATCGCAAACCGTTCAGCCGTGGCCGGTACGAACCGGTCTTTGCCGCCCTTGCCACCGCGGATGTGGATGCGGTTCTGCTGAGGCTGCATATCGCGGACCTCCAGGTTGATCGCCTCAGTGATCCGCAGACCGCAGGCATAGATCAGGGTGAGCACAACGCGGAAACGCCGCTCGCGCACGCAACCGATCAAACGCTTGACCTCTTCACGGGTCAGGACCGCCGGCAGGGTCTGCGCGGAGGGCAAGCGCACCAGATCGAACAGCTTCCAGGAGCGCTCACACACGAATTGATAAAAGAAACGCAGGGCGGCACAGACCGTGCGCATGGACGACGGTGAGTAGTTGCGCTTCTCTTTCAGGTGGATCGAATACCCCCGGGCCTGCGCCTCGTCGAGTTCGGCCGGGCCGCGGCCGGTATACAATGCGAGCTTTTGAATATAGACAATATACGCTTTACGCGTGCGCTCGGCGAGCGTGCGCAGACTGAGCATCGGTTCCAACCGCGCGAGGGACTCGTACGAAGAACCGGCATTCTTTGGTTTTTTTGATATAGACATAGCCCGGTAGGCCTTGCTCTTTTTCCCACGGCTCGTCATCCTCCGCGAATCACCCACCTTGAAGCCCCGTCACCCCACCGCCGCGCCAGCGGCTTTGTTCAACCAGGCGCCAGAGCCACGATCACAGCCGTCACGCCGCGTGCTATCCAATCTGTTTTCGAAATGAAACTCCCGACTCCAAATCCGAATCTCACACGAGTCGCGCCGGCTGTGGTCGTGGCTCATCTATAACGTTCGTTGCAAATGAATAAAGCAATTACCTCAACCGTCTGTACAACCCTAGCGGGATTCGCGATTGCGCTATATTCCGCGCAAGCACAACCGACAGAAGCCATACTGGACCGTGTGGTGGAACGAAAATTGGCTCAGTTGGCCGGCCCTGTGCCGGCGCACTACAGCGTTGGCGCAGAGGAACGCGCCTTGAAGCTGCAAGCTGACATCGTAGAGATGAACGCGTTTTTCTATAAGAAGCTAGGCGTGCAGTCTGATGTCACGCTGGCCGTGCTGAA
>CAYVDZ010001034.1:304-2240 GCA_964450575.1 uncultured Opitutus sp. | reverse complement strand
GGGTGTAGTTGGCGAAAACGCCGAGCCCCTTGAATGCGCCGGGGAGAAAGCTGAACTGCTGCTGATAGTTGAGCTCCAGCCCGTCGATGATGGCCGCGCCGCCATTACGGTTCGCGATCAGGCGGTAGCCCTCGTAGCTGCCGTTGTAGCCGTTGTTGGCGCCGTTGCCCACGGTGCCGAAGTTGTCGGAGAAAATGAATCCCTTGATTTCCTTGCGGAAGTAACCGGCGGAGAGCTGACCGACGGGCTCGAAATAGTATTCGATCGCCGCATCCCAGTTGTCGGCATGCTGCGGCCGCAGCGAGGGATTGTTGATCGTGAGGGTTTGGGCGGTGTCGGACGCGGTCTCCAGCGGGAGATAATTCGACATCTGGGGCCGTCCGATACTCCGCGACCAACTGGCCCGCACCTGGACTTGGGGACGCAGGCGGTAGACGACATGCAGGCTGGGAAACGCATCGGTGAAACCACCCTCGTTTCGCCGCGGATTATCGAAATCGCGCCGCGCGGCCCCGATCGGGTCGGCGGTGCGCTGGGCCGCGGTGGTGAGGACGCGCGCGGGGACGCGGCCGAAGCTCTCCGTCGCGGTGTGCTCGACCCGCACGCCGCCAAGGATGCGCCACGATTCCCACCGCACCTGCCCCTGCACGTAGCCCGCCGTGATTTCCTCGATCACATGCCGCGTCTGGGTGAGCCGGCGCTGCTCTTCGAAATAGCCATCCTGCGACCACTGCGCGGGGTTGTCCCGCACATGCTGATAAACAGTGGTGGCTGCGACGAAAGGCAGCTCGCGCCCGGCGCGCCGCTCGAAGGTGCTGAGATTGCCAGGCGCGGAGAAAACCGAAAGCGGGGCGGCCCCCGTGTAGTTGAAGCGCCGCTCAGACGTGACTTCGCCGACGCGGAAAGTCCGATAGTTGAACCCGGTCTTGAGCGTCGTCTCACCGGCAACCGGCAGCGCGAGGCTCGCGTTGCCCTTGAGCACGATATTGCGCGAGTTGCGCTCACTCGCGTCGCGATAGAACAACTGGCCTGTGCGATAACTCGCACCGTCGTAGATGCTGGGGCCGGACGTCTGCGTGAAGGTGGGATTCTCCACGGAGCGGCTCCGGTCGACGATCCAGCCCACGCCGGTCACCGTCATGGTGAACTCTCCGCCCGGCGCTTCCTTGCCACGACCGTTGCCACGGTCGACGTTGCTGTGATTATAGTGGGCCGCGTAGTCGAACTTCCAGCGGCCGAAGACATGATCGGCCCCGAGGTTAAGTTGGATGCCGTTGTCGATGAAGCCCGACGGCAGATCCTGCGAAAGCAGTGTAACGGTGGAGGCGGCGACGTTGCGCACCGTAGTCACACTGTCCGTGAAATTCGGGAGTATCGCACCCGTGCCCGTCGGCTGCCCGCTGGCATCGAGGGCAGCAACGGTGCGGGCGGTAAATGCCCTGAACACGTTCTGGCGGTTGTAGCGCGTGCCCCCGCCGAGGTAGAGCGCGTTGGCGTGAAATGTGGTATTTTCCGACGCCCGCCATTCCACTTTCGCGCCGAGGCTCTGCTGATTGCGGTTTGACAGGACGTCGGACTCGCGAAAATCCCAGAGGTAAGCCGGTGAGGCGGTAGTAAACGCGAAGTCGCGAATGCCGCTGGAGAAGCCGGCCACGTTATCGCTCGCAAACGCAGTGAGCGAGACACCGAGGTTCCGCTGTCCGCCGAAGGCGTCGAACACCTCTTGGTAGCCAATATTAACCAGCGGGTGGGCATACTTCTGTTTCCGCAGCGGGATGTGGTCGTAGAACGAGGGCGCCCAGCGCGCAGCGGCGCGATAAGTAAACTCGCGGTCGCCCTTTAGGCTGAGCGTGGAGCGCGTCTTGAGGTTGATGGCCCCGCCTAGGCCGTCGGCGCCCATCTCGGGTGTAAGCGCCTTCACCACCTCGATCTCGCC
>CAYVDZ010001034.1:0-294 GCA_964450575.1 uncultured Opitutus sp. | reverse complement strand
GAACTGGCGCGAAAATCCGTTGTTGGAAGCCATTGGGCTGCCATCGACCTGGCCGGAGTTGAGACCCGACGGGAGGCCGCGGATCGAGACGTTTTGCACGTTTTCCTGATCGTCGATGATGCCGGCGACTCCCGGTAAGCGCATGGCGAGTTCGCCCACGCTGTCGTTGGGCAGGTTCCCATACGCGTCCATCGCGACGACGTTCTTCACGTTAACCGCGTTACGCTGCGCCGTGAGCGACGCCGCATTACCCTCCCGCTCTCCGGTCACGACAAATTCATTGAGCCGGTAAAC
>CAYVDZ010001033.1:0-2248 GCA_964450575.1 uncultured Opitutus sp. | reverse complement strand
GCGCTACGTTCGGGACGTAGAGGTCGCAGGTTCGAATCCTGTCGCCCCGACCATTTCAAATCCAGTGATTTTGAACGGTAACGGGGTAAGGCACAGCCTTCCGTTTCGAGGGAATCCTCCTCTGGGTGTTTTCGCTGGAGCTCCATTGTCTCAACCGGCGACGCCATACCGCAGGCTCGATCTGACTCTTGGCTCCTCTCTTCCGAGTCGATACCCGTTCAAAAAAACCCCTTGAGGTGGCGCTTGCGGAGGCTTCCCCGAATCGTCATTAGGCACTCCTATTCATGGCCACTACTGTCTTCACGATTGCCAACCAAAAAGGAGGCGTCGGAAAAACCACCACCGCCGTCAATCTCGCGGCCGCTTTAGCCGAGAAAAAAATCCATACCTTGCTCATCGACCTGGATCCGCAAGCGAATGCGACCAGTGCCGTGGGCGTTGAAAAGCAACCAGGCAAGAGCCTCTACGGCCCCCTCCGAGGCGAAGGGACCGCCCTGGAGATGATCACCCCGACGTCCTACGAGCACCTCGCTCTCATTCCCAGCGAAGAAGACCTCGCGGCCGCGGAAATCGAACTCGCCCAAACCGAGAATTATCTCAGCCGTCTGAAAACGGTGCTTGAGCCGATCCGCAGTTCCGGCGCTTTCCGCGTCATCATCATCGATTGTCCACCGGCCTTGGGGATGCTTTCGATGAACAGCCTCGCGGTTGCCGATTATCTGCTGATCGCACTCCAATGCGAATACTTGGCCCTCGAGGGCCTTGGTCAGATTCTGCGCAACGTCGAACGACTCAAGGACGCACACGTGAATGACGCCCTTGAACTTGGCGGCGTGGTGATGACGATGTTCGACCTCCGCACCAACCTTTCCCGTCAGGTCGTTGAAGAGGTTAAAAAGCATCTGCCGGAAAAAATCTTCAAGACCGTCATTCCCCGTACCGTCCGCCTCAGCGAAGCGCCGAGCTTCGGGAAAACCATCTTCGAGTATGACCCCTTGAATCCGGGCGCCACGGCCTACCGCAATCTCAGCAAGGAAGTGATCGAACGCTTCAAGCTGAAAAGCCCGGCCTGAAAAGAAGGGACTGAAAAGAAGAAATGGAGAAATGCGGAAAGAAGAAACCGCAGAACATCGAGCACCCAAGCGACAGGAACTTAAGTGACCAGTCGCCCCGTATCATCTCCCCGAGTTTCTTCTTCCGGCATTTCAACTCTATCTTCTTTCTTATTTTCCGAGTTTCTTCTTTCCCCCGCTTTTCCACTTTTCCTTGCTCTCCCCTCTCGTCAAATACCGTCAGGCGTTCCTCGTCGGCCTGCAGAGTAATCTGGTTTACCGCTGGAACTTTGCCGTCCGCGGCTTCTTTTCGCTCTTCCATCTCGCCGTCGTTTTTATCCTTTGGGGTGCGGCCTTTGAAGGCGCGGGAGACATTGGCGGCTTCGATCTTCGACAGACCCTGACGTACTTCGTCACTCTGCTGATTCTGCAATTCTTCATCAGCGCGTTCAACGAAGACTACCAGATCAGTGAGGAAATTCGGAATGGTCTCATCAACCAGTTCCTCCTCAAACCCATCAATTACTTCCTTTATCGCTTCAGCATTTTCGTGGCGGCGCGCCTCGTCTCGGGCGGGCTCATCTTCCTCCCTCTGCTCGTCGCCATGCCCTTCATCCACGAGTACCTCACGTTTCCCACGGAAGGCTGGCGCTTCGCCATCGGCATCCCCGCCGTACTGCTGTCCGCGCTTATTCAATTCAGCATCGCCTATAGCTTCGGCATGCTGACGTTCTGGTTTTTGGAGATTCAAGGATTCGTCATTCTCTCGATGGCAATTGAAAGCCTCCTTGGCGGACAGGTCTTCCCACTCGATCTCCTGCCCGCCTGGATGTTTCGCATCACGCAGTTCCTTCCGTTCTATTATCAGATGTATTTTCCCGGCGCCATTTTCACCGGCCGTATCGATCAATCGACCGCGATGGAAGGTATTGTTATCCAAATCTTCTGGGTCGTCGCCCTGCTCGCGCTGAATCAACTCCTTTGGCGCCGGGGCCTTCGCCTGCACACCGCGGTCGGCGGCTGACGTCGACCAACCCTCACTCCGCCCGGACCATGCTATACTATCTGAATATCTGGCTCGCCAGCGCGCGCTATTCGATCGTGCGCACTCTGATGTTTCGCGGAGACTTCATCGTGTGGTCGCTCGTGGAGTTCTTCTGGATGAGCGTAAACCTACTGCTGATCTCAGTGATTTA
>CAYVDZ010001032.1:0-2251 GCA_964450575.1 uncultured Opitutus sp. | reverse complement strand
GCGGCCATCGCGTCCTGGTCGATGACCGTTATAGGTACGACCTTTTCCAGATCCAAACGTTTGATATGGGAGCCGGTGACAATGAAGTTTTGTAACTCAACCACTTGGTCGCGACGAACGGCGGTACTCGCGGGATTTAGCGGGATGGTGCGGGTGGTTTCCGCGGCTCCGAGTGGAGTCAGCGACGGGAGAGAAAAGAGGCCGGTTAAGATCCAAACAGCGAATGGCTGGATGGAAATGAACGGCCGGGCCAGGCTGGGGATCTTCATGAAATGAAATCGGAGGATGGTTTGCTTGCTCACCGGCGGATCCTACATCGTCTATGTGGCAGGCGCGTGGCCGTGTCGTCACAATTGTGTGAACAACCGGGGGCAAACGACCTGCTTCTGGTGAAGTCAGACTTTACACCCGGGCGGATTACTTTGCTGTGACCATGGCGACGTGGCCGCGAGACGCGTACGACTCGCCGGAACTCGCGCTTCCCCGGTGGCAGGGCGGGGCGCAGACGTTGCGGAGCGATCGGCTGACAAGGATCAGGGCGTCTGATTCGGACAAATGTCGCCGCAATGTAACCGTATCGCCACGGGAATGCCATCGGAACATGTATTAATAGGGTCGCTATATGATCCCCATCGCGATCTGTGAAACTCGCCCTCGTCACTGAAACCTTTCCGCCGGAGGTCAACGGCTTGGCGATGACGTTCGGGGTGATTGCCCGGCAGCTGGCCCGCCGGGGGTATGTGGTCACGGTATATCGCCCGAGGCGGGACGATTTACCTGCGGGCGAGGCGTCCGGCGGATTCGCTGAAGTCACCCTGCCGGGGGTACCGATTCCGCGGTATCCGCAATTGCGGCTGGGATTGCCGGCGTGGCGGAAGCTGGAGCGACGCTGGTCGGAAGACCGCCCCGACTTGGTGCATGTGGCGACCGAGGGGCCGCTGGGCGCATCGGCTGTGACGGTCGCGCGTGCTCTGGGCATTCCTGTAACATCCAGTTTTCATACGAATTTTCATGCCTATACTCAGCACTATGGTTTCGGCCTGCTCGAGCGCGCCGTGCTGGGGTGGTTGCGTCATGTTCATAACCGGACCCAACGCACCTTCGCGCCAACGCTGGAATTGTGTGCCGAGCTGGCAGCGCTGGGCTTTCGTAACTTGGCGGTGCTGTCGCGGGGAGTGGATACGTGGTTGTTTCATCCGGCTCGCCGCTCGGATGGATTGCGTTTGAAATGGGGGGCGGGTGTAGACGATCCGGTTGTAGTCCACGCGAGCCGAATGGCCTCCGAAAAGAACTATGAACTTCTCTTCCAGGCGTTCGCGGCCATGCGGGTGGCGAACCCCCGGTGTCGCTTTGTGGTGGTCGGCGACGGGCCGCTTCGGACCGGGCTGCAGCGGGCGCATCCGAATGTGGTCTTCACCGGTTTTGTCGCGCGCGCAGAGCTGGCCCGGCATTATGCATCCGCCGATATCTATATCCACGCAAGTCGGACGGAAACGTTTGGCAACGTACTGACGGAGGCGATGGCGAGTGGACTGGCGGTGGCGGGATTCGACTACGCGGCGGCGCGACAGTTTGTCCGCCACGGACAGAATGGGTTGGTGGTGCCGTTTGATCAACCCGAGGCGCTGATCAATGCGGCGGTCCTACTCGCCACGGATGAATTATTGCGGATGCAACTGCGATCGGCGGCGCGCGCTGCCGTGGAGGCGCAGTCGTGGGATCAGGTCATTGCCCAATTTGAGCGGGACCTGGCGCAGGCCGCGGGACAATCTGTGCGCTCGCGGGCGGAGGAGGTTCACCGGTGAAGGCCAGCGTTCTCATTCTCACGGCTGGTTTTGGCGAGGGACACAATGCGGCGGCGCGCGCATTGGCGGCAGCTTGCGATGCGGCCCGCGGCAAGGGGACGGCGCGGATCGTGGATGCTTTCGCCGAAGCGTCGCCCCGTTGGAATTTGCTGCTGAGGAAACTCTACCTGACATTGATCAATCGCCTGCCGTCGGTTTGGAGCGCGGCCTATGGATGGCTGGATCGATCGCCTTGGGCCCCGCGTCTGCTGCAACTCCTAAAAGGCGAGCAGCGGGTGCTCGCGAAGATCATTGCGGAAGAACAGCCCACCGTCCTTTGCAGCACGTATCCTGTTTATGGGTTCATGATCGGGGTCCTGGCGCGGCGCGGATTGGTCCTGCCACCGCATGCCGTGGTCGTGACCGATTCGATCAGTATCAATTCGCTTTGGTGGCGTGGACGATGC
>CAYVDZ010001031.1:0-2251 GCA_964450575.1 uncultured Opitutus sp. | reverse complement strand
CTCACGCGTCGCGACTGCACCTTGATTTCACTGCACACGCATAACGACCGGGGCACCGGCGTGGCCGCGACCGAGCTGGCCTTGCTCGCCGGCGCCGATCGCGTCGAGGGCACGTTGTTCGGCAACGGTGAACGCACCGGCAATCTCGATATCGTGACGGTCGCGTTGAACCTCTACACGCACGGGATCCATCCGAATCTCGACTTCAGCAACATCAACGAAATCCGCGAGGTTTACGAGCGCACCACCCGTCTCGAAGTGCCCGCCCGCCAGCCCTACGCCGGCGAGCTCACCTTCACCGCGTTCAGCGGTTCGCATCAGGACGCGATCAAAAAATCCTGGTCGGCACAGAAGCTTGGGCAACCGTGGGATGTTCTCTATATACCCATCGATCCCGCCGATATCGGCCGCAGCTACAAGGCCATCATCCGGATCAACGCCCAGTCGGGCAAAGGCGGCGTCGCGTATGTGCTCGAAAACGAATTCGGTTACTCCCTGCCGAAGTTGATGCACAAGGAAATCGGCAAACTCATCAACGATGTGGCCGACGCCAAAGGCACCGAACTCCAGCCCGACGACATCCACGCCGTGTTTCGGAGCGAATATCTCGAACGCACGTCCCCCATCACCTTGCAGCAGTTCAAGACCACCGAACGCGATAGTGACGTGAAATGCGAAGCGTCACTCACGATCGCCGGCGAGGCACACCGCCTCGTCGGCCAGGGCAATGGGCCGATCGATGCCTTCACCCGTGCGCTCGCCACCACGACCCTGCCGAAATTCGAGGTCCTAAACTACTCTGAGCATTCCCTCGGAAAAGGTTCGGAAGCGCAGGCCGTGAGCTACATTCAAATCAAGACCGAGCGCGGCCAGTCGCTCTTCGGTGCCGGGATCGATACGAACATCGAACTCGCCTCGATCAAGGCCATCGTGAGCGCACTCAATCGCGCCCTCGCGAAGCACTAAACAGGCTGTTTTGAAGTCAAAGTGACACAGGCATTCCTGCCTGTTCCGATTCAGGATCCTCGTCCAAGTCGAGTTGAGGATCCTCCTCCAAGTCTGGTTCCGGATCCTTCTTCGGGTTCCGGACTTCCAAACTACTGACAGGAATACTACAGACAAAAATACTACAGACAGGAATGTCTGTATCACCGCTCAGCCATCATCACCGCAGAGCACTCACCAACCGGCGCCCTTGGTCTTCGTTTTGACGCGCACCAGAAACATGTTGGCCGTGATGTAGAGCGTGCTGCCGTCGTCGCCCCACCCGCAGTTCGCGGTCGGTTGACCGGTGTTGATGCGACCCAGCAGTTTGCCCTTTGGCGAGATGACCAAAATGCCACCCGGCCCACTCGACCACACGTTCCCTTCGCGATCGATCTTCAAGCCATCGACCAGGCCGCGATCCGGAGCCTTGAGCAACGGCTGGGCATCGAAGAACGTGCGTTCGTTGGCAATCGTGCCGTCGGCCTTAACATCGTACGCGACAAGCCGCGTGGCTTTGGAGTCACTGACACCCACATAGAGAATTTTCTCGTCCGGTGAGAACGCGATCCCGTTGGGAAACGTCAGGTTTTGCGCGAGCAAGGAAACCTTCCCGTCCAAGCCGATTCGATACACGCCGTTGAACGGGATTTCCTTCAGCGGCGAAGCATTGATGCCCTCGAGCCCATACGACGGATCGGTGAAGTAGATCTCCCCGTTCTTGCGCAGCGCGAGATCGTTGGGACTGTTGAAGCGCTTCCCTTCCCAGCGGTCCGCCAGCACGGTGAAAGCACCCTTTTCATAACGCGCCACGCGCCGCTCACCGTGTTGACAAAGGAGCAGCCGGCCCTGCGCATCGCGCGCAAGACCATTGCTGCCAGGCTCGCGAAACCCGGCTTGCGGGGTCAGCAATCCACTCGGTTTGAGAAACACCTCCGCCTGCGTCATCCCGGGTTTCCAGCGATACGCGATATTCGCCGGCACATCCGAAAAAATGAGTTCGCCGCTCAGCCAGACGGGGCCCTCGGACCACGTGAAACCCTCGGCGAGTTTCTCGATCGTGGCATCGGGCGCAACGAGGCGATCAAACGCCGGATCGAAGCGCTCGATTCGGCCCTGAAAATTAGGACGGGAAGATTCAGCAGCCATGGCAAGAAGGGGTAAACACGAAGCAATCAACAGGGGAAGAGTGAGTTTCATCGGGGGTACGGACATTGGAAACCAAAGTGGCCGCGCAAGCAATCCCCCGTTGCCCATGAACCGCAAC
>CAYVDZ010001030.1:0-2252 GCA_964450575.1 uncultured Opitutus sp. | reverse complement strand
ACCGTACTTTTCGGCGACCTTCTGCGCAACACTCTCATCGATCGTCGAGTTCATCGCGGCGAACCCAACCAACTGGTTGAGCTCGGAGATGAGTTTGAAAGGCTTGAGGCCCAAGGCCGACGCGAAGTCACGGACGACGATCGGCGGCTTCAGGTGGAGCGTCTTGACTTCACCCGGCACGGAAGGCGTGACCGGCCCATTGGCGGGTGCAGTGGCACTGCCGGCCGGTACGACCGGGCTGCCCGGCAGTGGTGGCGGCTTTGGCGCCATCACTGCAGACGGAACATTCACACGGGGCGGCAGGGCAAGCGGAGCCTTAGACATCGGAGCAGGAGCTGACGCGGGTGCAGTCGATGCAGGCGCGGGCGAAACGGGACGGGGTGCCGGCGCGGAAGACGCGCGCAACGGAGCGGGCGCTGCCGATGCTGCCGGCAACACGCCGGGAGACCGCACCGCTGGAGGAACGTGCACCGTGGGTGCCGATACGGGCCGGGGGGGCGTAGGCGCCGGGGAAATGCGCGCCACGGGCGGCGGCGCAGACACATAACGCGGGGCCGCCGGAGGCGGAGGAAACATCGGCCGGGGTGGCGCAGGTGGAACGGGCGGAGCAGAAACGACTGAAGCGGCGGCGGGAGCGGCGGGCTTGAGCGCGGCGGCTTTGGTGGCCGCTGCGGCCTCCCGCTCGCGATCGATATCCAGCTTCGATTTCACAAAGACCCCCGATGGGATCATCACCTTGGGCGGTCCACTCGACCCAGCCTCAGGTGCGGTCTCGGCTTTCGACGCCGCTGCTTCCTCAGCAGTCGCCTGCGCCGTTGGAGCGGAGGGCGCCTCGGCGGCCTGCCTGGCAGCAAACTCCTCGCGCAGCGCCGCAGCACTGATGTTATCCACCGTACTGGACACCGACCTCACATCCGGAGTGATGATCTTGCGCTCTTTAAGAAGCGCGATCAGCTCCTTGTTATCCAAGCCGAGTTCTTCGGCGAGTTTGTGGATGCGAATGCTCATGCAGCGGTAAACCTAGTAGATGCGGACAGATTGAAAATTACTTGGTATGCGCGGAAACCCGGCCGATGATATCGGCGGCTTCCTCGGCGGTAAAACCAGCGCCTTCAAGATCGTCGGCTTCGACGCCCTCGAACAGCTCCAAGGACACAAAACCGGCCTTAACCAGACGGAGCGCTTGGGCCTCGGGAACTCCCAAAGTCGTCACGAGCTTGCGCTTCGCGTCACCTTCAGGATCCGCACCAACCGCCTTGAACTCCTCAATGTCAAGGCGCCAGCCGATCAAGCGCGATGTGAGACGGGCGTTTTGGCCCTTACGACCGATCGCCACCGCCAAATCATCCGTCGCAACCTTCAAGAGGATGCGATGGGTCTTCTCATCAAGCACGATCTCGCGCGGCACCGCCGGCTTCAGCGCTTCAATGATCATTTCGCGGGGATCCGCGTAATACTTAATAATGTCGATCTTCTCGCCTGCCAGTTCGCGAACGATCGTCTTCACGCGCGCTCCCCGGGCACCGACACACGCACCGACCGGATCGACTTTGGGATCACGACTGGTGACCGCGATCTTCGTGCGATATCCTGGCTCCCGCGCAAAGGCTTCGATCTTAACCGTCCCGTCCGCAACCTCCGTGACCTCCAATTCGAAGAGACGACGCACGAACTTCGGGCTCGCCCGACTCAGAATGATCTCCGGACCACGCGGGGTGCTCTCAATCTCCATCAGCAGGCAGCGAATGCGCTCGCCGGGTTGATACTCTTCCCCAGGCACCTGCTCTTTGCCAGGCATGATCGCCTCGGCCTTGCCGAGATCGACAAAGAGATCATTGCGTTCCCGACGCCGGACCGTCCCGGTCACGATATTGCCGACCTGATCCTTGAAGTCGTCGTAAATGCGATCCTTCTCAAACTGCCGCAGGCGCTGCATCACGGCCTGCCGGGCGGTCTGGGCCGCAATCCGACCCAAGCTCGATGGATCGACTTCACGCTCGATCATCTCACCAACCATCGCTCCCGGCTTGATTGCCTGAGCTTTTGCGACATGTAGTTCCGTCTTCGGATTACTCACCGAATCGACCACCTTCATCACCGCCCACGCATGGAGCTGTCCGTTCTTCGGATTGATATCGATCCTCAACTCCTGGCCGGAATTAACGCCTTTCTGAGCGGCGGTCTTCAGGGCATTCGAAATCGTGGCGATCATGTCGGCACGCGGAATGCCCTTCTCCTTCTCCATGTATTCC
>CAYVDZ010001029.1:0-2255 GCA_964450575.1 uncultured Opitutus sp. | reverse complement strand
CTGACCATCGAGACCCAACAGGTCGAAGTCACCGTCTGATGCCGACCTTGCCCCGTCTCAGCGGACGCGCCGTCGCGCGAGCCTTCGGCCGCGATGTTGCCAAACACCTCCCTGTTGAAGCTGGCCAAATCGATTTCCGTGATCATCGCAAAAGGCGGTGTACGTGGTCGCCTGAAAAATCAATGACTTCTGGTCCGTCAAGACAGGCAGGGGGCAAGGGGTCGAGGCGTGTTTTGTTAGATGTCAGTCCGGATCGAAGATCGAACCTCACCGGGGCCAGCCAGTCTCACTGGCCTACCGCGCAACGCGGACCAACTAACAAAACACGCCGTAACCCCATCGGGCTGGCCCCTCGCCGAGGGCGCCCCGCTCGCCGCCGCCGGCCGCGGGAATTTATGCGCCTTTGCTGACCTTTGCGCAGAGCTAAAGCAAAGTTGAGCGGTGAAGTCCCGGCGAGGCGTCTTCCAAGACAGCCTGAAGGAGTACATCTCGTTCGGGCCAGACGGCGAAGATCCTAGGACCTAGGCAGGCTAAGATGGATTTAGCTCCTATATGTTCTAACTTGTAATCAGAACACCAAGGTTCTAACTTACCTTCCATGAATTACGCCGTTTCAACTCCCGCACAAATCCGAGCCGTACTGCGGGCCATGCGAGACTCGCGAGGCTTAAGCCAGACACAACTGGGCGATCGTATCGGCGTCAGCCAACGACGCATCGCGACCATCGAAGCGGCCCCCGGACGGGCAAGCTTCGATCAACTCTCACGCATCGTGGCTGCGCTCGGCGGACGACTCGTCATCGACGATCCGTCTGCAAAGGTCCCGGCGGCTGGGCAGACGAAGCCTACGAAAGCCGTTCTTTCGGAGAAGGCAGACTGGTAACATGGCCGCCTCTTCCACCCTCACGATCTGGATGAATGGAATCCGGGTCGGGACATGGTCCATTCGCCGCGGACTGCACGTTTTGGAATATGATCCAGCATGGATCGAGTCAGCGGCCGGCCGGCCACTTTCGCTCTCGCTGCCATTCACACCACGCAATGAGCCGATCCGCGGTGAAAAGGTGGAGCACTACTTTGACAACCTCCTCCCCGATTCGGCTTCCATCCGCAGCCGGATTCGCGCGAAGTTCACCACCGACTCCACCGAGGCCTTTGATCTCTTGGAGGCTATCGGTCGCGATTGCGTCGGAGCGGTTCAACTCTTGCCCGGGGGCGAGACGCCGACCGGATTTGACCGCATTGAGGCCGAGCCGCTCAGCGACCGTCGCATTGAGGAACTGATCGCCGGAAGCCTCTCTCCCGCGCGGGTTCTGGGGCAGGAAGACGAGAGCGATTTCCGAATTTCCCTCGCAGGCGCGCAGGAGAAGACCGCCCTGCTCTTTCACCGGGGTCGGTGGTGCCGGCCGCTCGGCGCGACGCCCACCACGCATATTTTAAAACTGCCCCTCGGGCTCATCGGTCATCTGCAAATGGACATGCAAGGTTCGGTCGAGAACGAATGGCTTTGTTCCCGCCTCATGCAGAGACTAGGACTCAACACCGCGCGCTGCGAAATCCTAGAGTTCGGAAAGCGAAAGCTACTGGCTGTGGAGCGTTTTGATCGGCGTCCGCAGAGGGCGGGCTGGATCGCTCGTCTCCCGCAAGAGGATTTTTGCCAGGCGCTCGGTCTGCCTAGCACGATGAAATATGAGAGCGATGGGGGCCCGGGTATGCGTGATATCCTGCGCGTTCTCGACGCGAGCCTCGCTCCACTCGAAGACAAGCGGGCGTTCCTCAAGGCACAGATGGTTTTCTGGTTGTTGGCCGCAACCGACGGTCACGCGAAAAACTTTTCCATCTTTATCGAGCGAGCCAGTGGTCACCGCCTTACGCCCTTCTACGATGTTCTGTCCGCGTGGCCGATCGTCGGTCGTGGGGCCAATCACCTGGAATGGCGCAAAGCGAAACTTGCGCTGGCTGTGCGCAGCAAGAGCGCCCACTGGAAAATGAGCGAACTCAAGCCCCACAGCTGGGATGCGATCGCGAAAGTTGCCGGTCTTGGTGGAAGCGCGGAGCTGTTGGCGGAAATCGTCGCAGCGGCCCCCCACGCAATTGAGGAAGTGAGTCGTGAGATTAACTCCGGATTTCCCGAAGAAATCCGCGACAAGATCTTCAACGGATTTCTGAAATCAGTCCGCTCCCTCTGAGCCAGGATCGCCCGTCGTCACCAATCGCAATGGGAAAGGTTGACCCTTTACGACTATCCTCAAGAT
>CAYVDZ010001028.1:0-2256 GCA_964450575.1 uncultured Opitutus sp. | reverse complement strand
TGATCACCTGCCTGCTCGACATGAAGGCCGCCGTCGAGAAGGCCAGACCCACGAAGAGCTCCCTCTCGCACTTCCAGGTGCGCAACTTCAGGAAACTCTACCAGGCCATCATCGAAGACGGCTACCTCAAAAATCCCCTCGCGCCCTCAGCCATCGACAACGCACGCAGGCGGGAAAAGAGGACCAAGCCGAGAAACCTGCTTGAACGGCTCGACCGGCACCGCTCCCAAGTCCGCGCCTTCCTCACCGACTTCAACGTCCCGTTCGACAACAACCAGGCCGAGCGCGACATCAGGATGATGAAGGTTCAGCAGAAAATCTCAGGCCTGTTCCGCAGCGAGGACGCCGCCCACGTGTTCTGCCGCATCCGCAGCTACATCTCCACCGCCCGCAAGAACGCTCTCGGCGCCTTCGACGCCATCCACCGCGTCTTCACCGCAACGCCTTTCGTTCCACTCTCAGATACCTTGTAGTTCTCCTCGCCGGATTCGTCTCCCGGGGGCCAGTTCCACTTGTCCTCCCCTCCACCCGCGCAGTCGCCTGCAAGGTTCAAACTTCATTCGTTCGACCTGAGCAGTTACCTTTTTTGCATCGCGCGCAAGCGAGTTTCGACAAAACGGAGTTTAGGATAACAGCCTGTTTCGGTCGCTGTGGCTATTCTTTCATCTAATCGTATTCGAAGGGTGCCCCATGGCAGTGTCAAAGTCGTCCGCGGTGTAATGAAGCGGTAATTGCGTGGTGAGCGATCGGACCGGGAGGAGCGATTATTAGATGGAGGGGCGCGGGGTGGCCCGGTCACACGGACCGGGTGGAGCGTGCCGGGCCGCGGCGGCGGTGCGCGCGGCCAAGGCGGTGCCAGCGTCAGGCCCGCAGCGACGGGACGACGAGAGGGGGTCGTGGGACTCGCGCGGCGGGTTGATTTCACGGGGGCTGGTAAGCGTGCGTGAACCAGCGGATCACGGTGGTCTTGCGGTTGCCGGTCCAGCGCAGGAAGTCGGGGAGATGATAGTTCTGAGGCCGGCGCTCGGCGCCTTTGCGTTGCACGCACAGGAAGATCGCGAGGCAACGCAGCGCCGCGTAACAGGGCGTCGCGTTGGGGTCACGCACCGGACTGTTGTCTTCCCGGTAGGTGCGGTCGCGGCGGTGGTGCTGGCCGTTTTCGATCGCGGCCCAGTGTTCGCGCACGGCGGCGAGGAGCTGGGCCGGCGTGGCCGAGGCGGCCGCACGACTGGCCAGGCCGAAGACGACGGTGATCGTCGGCTCGACCGCGGCGCCCTCCCAGACGTGGCGCTCGATGCGGAGCAGTTGCGCGGCGCCGGCGAAGTTCGTGGCGAACGACTCGGTCGGAGCTACCCAGATCCGGCGCCATTCGCGGCGGCCGTGATCTTTGTCGTTCGTTTCGGCGTAGGTCGGCGGAGCGGACGCGTCAGTCGGAGGGGGAAAAACCGCCCGGCAGTTGCTGGGCGGCGAGTTTTTCGAGGCTGAGCTGGTTGCCTTTGGCGAGGAAGAGGTAGTCGGCGCCTTTCTCGTAAACCAGGAACTGCGCGTGAGCGCGCTGGCAGTGCTCGGCATCGGCGGTGACGAGCGCGCCGGCCAGAGGCAGGGGTGCGAGCAACGGGCGAAAGGCGGGGATCTTGTTGGACTTTTCCGCGATGGGAATCTGGTTGAGCAGGCGCTGGGTGTGGTGCGCGATCGCGCTCATCAGGTGCACAGGACGGCCGTCGGACTGGCGCGAGCACTTGACGGTTTTGCCGTCGACGGCGAGGGCGGTGAGTTTTTCGGGGTCGTGCTCGGCCATCCACCCGGCGAGCAGGTCGTGGAACTGTGCGCGGTCGAGATGTTTGAAAGCGCGGCGGAAGGTGGGCTCGCTCGGCACGATCAGCTGGCCGGTCTTTTTGTGGGGGCGGCAGCGCAGGTGGCGGCGTTGCGGCCGGCTCAGCTCCGCGGCGAACTTGGCGAAGCCTTTGGGGCCGCGTTCGCCGACGACGGTGCCGGCGGCGGCAATGGTGAGGATGGTAGCGAGCAGGTGGCGTTTGCCGCGGCGGGCGCGCGGGTCGGTGAGCTGGTCGTGGAAGCGCTGCCAGAGCGAGCCGAGCTGGGCCGATTTGTAGGGGCAACTCGGCGGTGGCTCCGGCACCTGGCCGGCGAGGTGGGCCGGCAGCGACTCGGCGCGCAGCCGAGCGCAGGCCTGCGCGTCGAGCGCGCGCACCCAGAGTTGTTTCGGGTGCTCCAAGTCGACATAGAAGTCGCGGTGGT
>CAYVDZ010001027.1:0-2257 GCA_964450575.1 uncultured Opitutus sp. | reverse complement strand
CGTTTCACCCGTCGCGGTGTCGAGCACGTAGGCGCCGAAGCACGTCAGCGGCAGGTAGCGGTCCGCGAGATCATTGGAGGTGTGCGACAGCGTGAGCAGATCGATCGCGACGCAGCCGGCACGTCGGGAAATATTCGGCGTGTGGTCGACGCGGGCGGCGATGGCCGAGAGGATCGCGTGGCCGGTGGTGTCCTTGGCGTGAATGATTCGCCGCTCGCTGTGTCCGCCTTCGCGGGTGAGATGGAGCTCGCCTGATTCCGACCGATCGAAGCCGACGTGGAGTTCGTCGAGGAGGAGCTCTTGCACCGCGGTCGGGCCTTCGCGAACCAGATGCTCGACCGCCACCGGATTGGCGGTGCGATCGCTGGCCTCGAAAATGTCCCGGGCGAGCACCTCGGCGCCGCCATTGGGTTCGTAGATGATTCCGCCTTGGGCCCAGTCGCTGTTGGCGGCGAGAGGCTCGGACAAGGAAAGCAGTTCCACCTTGAGCCCAAGCCGCGCGGCCTGGAGAGCATACGCAGAGCCGGCGAGGCCGGCGCCGATCACGAGACAGTCGGTACGAAGAATTTGCATACGGGGCGGAAGGCGTGGGCCGCCCTCCCCTATTTCTGGCGGGCGGGCAGAACGGTCAGGCTTAAATCGACCGCTGGAGCGGAATGCGTCAATGCGCCAATACTGATTACATCGACGCCCGGCAGGGCGAAACTGCGGACGGTCTCGAGGCGCACGCCGCCGGAAACTTCGACCAAGGCGGCGCCAGCGATGGCGGCAACGGCCTGGCGGATCAGATCCGGGCTCATGTTATCGAGCAGGATGACATCGGCCTTGGCGCGGACGGCTTCGCGGACTTGGGCGAGGGTTTTCGCTTCCACTTCGATGCGGGCGAGATGCGGGGCGGCGGCGCGACTGCGTTTGACGGCTTGGGCGAGCGAGCCGGCGGCGGCGATGTGGTTATCTTTGATGAGAACGTGTTCGCCGAGCGAGGAGCGATGGTTGAAACACCCGCCGCAGCGGACCGCGTATTTCTCGAGCGCGCGAAAACCGGGGGTGGTCTTCCGTGTATCCACAATTCGAACACTCGTGCCCGCGACGGCATCGGCGAAGGTCCGCGCCAGTGTGGCGATGCCGGAGAGCCGCTGCGCGAAGTTGAGTGCGGTGCGTTCGGCGGTGAGCAGCGCCTCCGTCGGTCCGGTGACATTCAGCACGCGGGTGCCGGGCTTCACGCGATCGCCATCCTTGGCGACGAGCGTGACTTTGAGTCGCGGATCGGTGCGGGTAAACACCCGGGCGGCAACCTCGAGGCCGCAGATTACGACGTCCTGTTTTGCCTCGATGTAGCCTCGCGAACGGTGTTCCGGGGGGAATATCGCCCGGCTCGTCACGTCGCCGAGACCGGCGTCTTCTTCGAGAGCGAGATCGATCAGGTGGTCGGTGCGGGGAGAAATCACGAGACTTGAAGAGGAGAAGTGTGCGGGCGGGACGGCCAGGCGAATCAGTCGGTGGGCGAAAGTTCGAACATCCGTTCAATACAACGCGCGGCGCGCAAGCGGACGTCTTCGGCGAGAGTGATGATCTGTTCGGGCCGCGGGGCGGTGAGAGCCTCGCGGATTTTCTCGAGCGAGTTCATCTTCATATAGGGACACAGCCGGCAGCCGCCGATGAAGGCCTTTTCGGGTGACTCCACCTGCAGGCGTCCGACCAGGCCGCACTCGGTGAGCATCAAATAATACGGCGCGCCGGTCGTCTTGACGTATTTCATCATCGCGCCGGTGCTGCCGACAAAGTCGGAGGCGGCTGCGACCTCGGGCGTACACTCGGGATGGGAGACGACCTTCAGGCCGGGATAGCGGGCGCGGGCGGCGGCGATATCGGCCGGAGTAAACTCATCGTGCACTATGCAGGTGCCGTCCGAGGTGATGATCTCCTTGTCGACTCCGCGGCGTTTCAATTCGTCGCGCAGGTTTTGTCCCATGAGGCGATCGGGCACGAACAGAATTCGTTTCGCCGGCAAGTTGGCGACGATGTGGTAAACGTTGCCGGACGTGACGCAGACGTCGGACTCTGCTTTCACGTCAGCGGTGCTATTGATATAGCAGACCACGGTGGCGTCGGGATGGAGCGCCTTGAGTTCGCGGAGTTGTTGACCCGTGAGCGAATCGGCGAGGGAGCAGCCGGATTCGCGATCGGGTACAAGCACCTGGGCGTCGGGAGAGAGGATCTTGGCGGTTTCCGCCATGAAGACGACGCCGGCGAACAC
>CAYVDZ010001026.1:0-2258 GCA_964450575.1 uncultured Opitutus sp. | reverse complement strand
TCCCGACCTTCGACGAAGACATCAAACTGCCCGCGAACGCCGCGCGCTTCCGCGAGGTCAGGCAGCGGGCCGATGAGATTCTAGGACTCCGCGCCTCATGAACTCCGGGCGCGATCATCGCGGAACTGAGCGCGACCTTTTCCACCGAGAAAATTCGGTTAGTTCAGTGTTTTGATTGAAAGCGGTAGGTACCGGATTCCACGGCGATCAAGGCATGGTCATGTCCGTGGCGGGGTGGATGCCATACTTGGAGATTGCTGGGAGGATCGAGGTCGTGATCTCCGAACTGTGGCACAGGAAACTCACTCGGCACGTTCGAGTCGAGGTGGCGGGCGAGGTTCGGGCCGGTGAGCTTCTGCTCATCAATTTTCCATTGCAGCGTCATGAGGCATGGATGCGAGCTTCGGGACACGGTGGTCGGGCATGATCCGACCGAAGGAATCTTGAAGCTGTCCGGACAAACTCATTTGGGCGGTGGATCGTTCTTTAGCAGGACGACGCGGACGCGTTGGCCCGGTGGGCGGGACAAGCTTTCGTCTAGATTCCCGACCGAAGTCGATTTCGGTGGCACCGGGTCTCTAGATTGTGACGACGCAGGTTCGAGCGCGGAGCGAAGGGCCGCTTCCACAAGCTGCGTGCAATGCACCTTCGTGGGCGGCAGCGGTCCGAGGTCTTGCGCGAAGTCTTCGCCCGAAAGCTTCAGCGCTTCTTCGGGGGTCTTGCCGCGGATCAGTTCCATGGCCAAGCTCGCCGCAGCGATGGCCGTTTCGCAACCGAATGCCTGGAATGCGGCCTTGTCGATGATTTTACGTCCGTTTTCCTCTTTGAACTTGACCCACACCCGCAGCATGTCGCCGCAGCCGGCGTTGCCTACGCTACCCGCCGCATCAGCATCGGCGAACTCGCCCCGGTTGCGTGGATCATTCACGGCCGCCAGAATTCTTTTTTCTAACTCGTCGTTCATATAGCGATTAGGAATCCGGATCTATAATCTGCATCAGCTTTCATATAGGACAACGCTTGGATTTTTCAAGTATTACACCACTGAGATTCGAAGAAGCCGCCGGGCGGTCACCGCTGTCCGCCCGCTTCCAGCCGATACCGTGGAACCGTCGGGTCAACCTCTTGTGACCAGGCGTCGATGCCGCCACGCAGATAACGGGCGTTGTTGAAACCATGCCCGGCGAAGTAAGCGACAGCGTCCAAACTTTGCTGTCCGCTATGGTCGTAGATGACCAACAGGCTCTCCGGGTCCGGGTGAGCCATGAGCTGCTGCACGAGGGACTGTTCCATAAATTCAGCTCCGTGGATTCGCGCCGCTTCCCATTCCTCACGCGAGCGGATGTCGAGCAACAGAACCTTGTCGCCACGGGTTCGACGTTCCGCGACATCTTTCGGCGAGATCTCCAGTTCCTTGTCTGCCAGGTGGCTGCTTTGGATGTGGGAGGCCACTTCGCTCACGTCCAGTTCCTTCCTCCCGCATAGGTTCTCCAGCGTTTCGTGTGGCTGGAAGCCGCAACTGCCACAGCCGCCGAGGTGATAGCGACGGAAAAGTGCGCGGCGCGCGCCGGGATAGGTTTCGAGCACTTGGGCCATCGTGGTGTCCGGTCCGATTGAGTGTGGGGTTGTAGTCATAGGCCTTTGATTCAGACGCCGAAGAACCGTTGAATCTCGCCCGTCACCTCGATCAAGCGATCCACTTCGGCTTTGGTGTTGTAAAAATAAAAGCTCGCACGCGCGGTGGATTCGACACCCATCTTTCGCATCAATGGTTGCGTGCAGTGATGCCCGCCGCGCAGGGCCACGCCCCACTGGTCGGCCACGGTCACCACATCGTGTGCATGCACGCCATCAAGCAGGAAACTCACCACGCCGGCGCGCCCCACTTTGGGGCCAAACAGACGCACGCCTTTGATGTCAGAAAGTCTCGTGTAAGCGTGGCATGCGAGTTCCTGGTCGTGCCGCCAGATGTTCTCTCGACCGAGAGCGTCGAGGTAGTCCATCGCCGCGTGCAGGCCGATGGGGCCGGAGATGTCGGGCGTGCCAGCCTCGAACCTGTGCGGCGCATGTTTGTAGGTGGTTTTGAAGTAGCCCGCTTCGAGAATCATCTCGCCGCCGCCGTGCCACGGGGGCATGGCTTCGAGCACTTCGCCGCGCCCGTAAAGCACGCCGATGCCGGTCGGGCCGCAAATCTTGTGGCCGGAGAAGGCGAGGAAATCGCAGCCGATGGCCTGCACATCTATGGGCAAGTGACCGAC
>CAYVDZ010001025.1:0-2259 GCA_964450575.1 uncultured Opitutus sp. | reverse complement strand
CCAGCAGACGGCAGCGCAACGGGAAGCGGGCCGGTCAAAGCAGAGATGGCGCCCGTAAGGCCGGTTCGCCCAGACTCCGATTTACGCCCCCACGTTTTGATCCCGCCGCGCCGTGAACCCCTCCTACCTGCTGGATAGCAGCGTGTGCATCCCGGTGCTGCGCAACCAGACCGGCCTCGGCAGACTACCAGACCCTACGCTCGTCGGCATCCCTGTCATCGTCGCGGCCGAACTCTGGACCGGCGTGAAGAAGAATCTCTCCACGCACCCCCAGCACGCCGCCAAGCTCGAAGCCTTCCTCAATCTCTTTGTGATCGCCGATTTCACTTTGGCCGCGGCGATCCACTACGCCGAGATCCGCGCCGCGTTGGAAGCCACCGGCACACCCATCGGCCCGGTCGATCTGTTCATCGCCGCCCAAGCCCGCAGTCTTGGCGCCACGCTCGTGACTGCCAACGCCGGGGAATTCAAACGCGTCAAAGGCCTGAAGGTGCTCGCTTGGAAATGAGAACGATTAGGCCAGCATAGGGAGGCCCGCCCGTGATCGCCGCCGCCAGATCGAAGATAGGCCGCGTTGTCCCCAACGCGCCGTGACCAGTCGTGCCACTCGGCGACCTTGCGGCAAACGAGCGAAACGCGATCACCGATGGACCGTTCGGATCGAAACTCACGACTGCGCATGACACCGATGCCGGTCCCCGCGTCATCCGGTTGGAGAACATCGGCGACACAAAGTTCGGCGGGGCGAAGGATGGGCGTCATGGATTATTGGGTGTTCTGAAATCCAGGAAAGTCCTCGGTGGCGCGGCAAGGTAAGAACGGTTTCTTGACCACATGGACCATGCCTGACACTTGTCAGACATGACCACCACGACCGCCCGGGAATTTACCCGCAAGTTTCGCGAAATCCGGGCGATTGCGGCGCGCGGTAAGACGGTGCGTGTGACGGCCCCGGAAGGCGTTTACACCTTCGCCCGGGAAAAGACCCACAAAACCTGCGGCTCGGTGCTTGAAGGCTTGGGTCGCTACCGCGCCAAGGGTTTCCTCACAGAGGAAGGTGCGACCGCGCTGATGGCCAGCAAACGCAGTCGCGTGCTAGCCAAGTCTCCTTGGGGTGCGGCATGATTTTCGATTCGACGTTTTTCGTGGCCCTGCACCGCGAGCTGCAGCGGGGTAAGATCGGGCCGGCGCACCGCCTGTTGTCGGCCCATGCGCAGGAGGTGCCGGGTATGAGCGAAATCACGCGCGGAGAACTGGCGCGGGGCTTCGCGTCACGCACCGCTTGGACGGACTTCTGCGATCGCTTTGTCGTGTTTCCATTCAACGACGCTGTCGCCTGGCGCGCTGCGGTCATCTTTGCCGATCTCCGCCGCCGCGGCGTGCCGACGGGTGAAAACGATCTCTGGATCGCGGCGACCGCGGTGGAGGCGGGCGAGACTCTCGTGACTCGAAACGTGAAACATTTCCGCGAGATCAAGGGCCTGCGGATTGTGACGCATTGAGGTAAGGTCAAATCGATGGGGGTCAGGTTGCTAATCTATCACTCAGCCGCCGCAAGATTTGCGCGGCGGCCGCGGCCGGCGGCCGCGCGAGGACTGCGGTGACTTGGCTCACGCGGGAGGCGTTGCCCATCGCCAAGCGTTCCGCCAACCAGCCAGTCGACGCCTCGGTATTTTGTTTCATCCAGGCGGCGACGGCGACTTTCCACGGCGCGCCCTTGGGCTCGGCCGCCGGGTCCACCTGCGATTGTCCGACTGCACGCAGCGCCGCCTTCAGCCGCTCTTCGCACCGCACCCGGCGCACCTCGCGCGCGCCGCTCGTCTCCCACGCCCGCGCCGATGCCGTCAAGTCGTGGTCCGTGATCAGTGCCGCCCGGAAGTCCTCGGTGCCGATGGCCCAACCCTAGCTCAGCGACGCGTAGGCCGGTCCCTTGCCGGCCGGCCCGTCCGCCGCCTGCCACGCCAGATAGCGATCATAGGCGGCCCACCCGGCCGGTCCGTCCGCCAACCCGCCTGCCTCGGTCAAGGCGGTTTCCGGCCGCAGCCACGCCGGGCGCTCCGCCTTCGCCCGCAGCCAACGGTAACTGGACCAGCGCCAGTCGCCCATCCGGCCGACGGGCACGAGCCCCGCCCGCACCGGATTGAGCTGGATGTAGTCGCACACCATGCCCAACGCCGTGCCGGCCTGCACCAGCAACGCCTTGTTGTCAGTGGCGGGATGAAACTCACCTAAAACCGGCGGTTTGAAAGTCATCGTTTT
>CAYVDZ010001024.1:0-2260 GCA_964450575.1 uncultured Opitutus sp. | reverse complement strand
ATGCAGAATGCCTTGGTAATCTGTGTCCATCTGTGAAATCTGTGGATCCAACTGCGGTTTCCAGATTCAGCGGGCGAAGCGTTGGAGTGCGGCAGAATCGCTGGCTTCCGTCTGGTGAAAGCGGATCGGCCCTGGTGGAACGCGGTTGTAATTACGGAGAGAGGGGGTGGTGGAGCTCACGTGCCCGGCAGCCTTGAGTTTCTGCCGCGCGGTGAGGTGGGCGCAGAAAATTGCCGCGGCGTTTTCCACGTCGCGGAATTTCTAGTTTGCGCTCGCCGAACGCGGACCGCTTAGTCGCAAACTCTTTTGCTCATGAAGCGCACCCATCATTGTGCCCAGCTCTCAGTACCTGACCTCGACACGTCTGTGTCATTGGCCGGATGGGTCGATACCATCCGTGACCAAGGCGGGATCATCTTTGTGGACCTACGCGACCGTCGCGGGATCACGCAGATCAAACTCGAGCCGCATGACGACTCGAAGTTGGCGGAGCAACTCAAGCACCTGAAGCCCGAGTCCGTCATCGGAATCACCGGCCAGGTCGTGCGCCGCCCGGAAGGCACTGAGAACAAGAATCTGCCGACGGGACAAATCGAGGTCGTGGCCAGCGCGCTCGAGATTTATAATATCTCGGAGACCCCGCCGTTTCCGCTCGATGATGTCGGCGGCGACAAGGTCAACGAAGACCTGCGCCTCACCTATCGTTACCTGGATCTGCGTCGCCCCAAGATGCGGCGCAACCTCCAGCTGCGGCATCGCGCGGCTAAGTCGATCCGCGATTACTTTGACGCCAACGAATTCATCGAAGTTGAAACGCCGGCTCTCTTCAAGAGCACGCCGGAGGGCGCTCGCGAGTACCTCGTGCCGTCGCGCATTCATCCCGGCGAGTTCTATGCTCTGTCGCAGTCGCCCCAGCAATTTAAACAGATCCTCATGGTCGCGGGCGTGGAGCGGTATTTTCAGCTTGCGCGCTGCTTTCGCGACGAAGATCTGCGCGCCGACCGGCAGATGGAGTTTACCCAGGTCGACGTCGAGGCGTCGTTTGTTACCCGCGAAGATATCTACGCGCTCTTCGAAGGCATGTTGAAGAAGGTCTGGAAGGATGTGCTCGGCACGGACATTCCGACGCCCTTTCCACGCATGCCGTACATCGATGCGATGAACTGCTATGGCGTGGACAAGCCCGACCTTCGTTTCGGGATGGAATTGGTGGATCTGTCAGACACGTTTAAGGATTCTGCCTTCAAGGTATTCCAAGCGACCGTCGCGGGCGGCGGTGTGATCAAGGGGCTTAACGCCAAAGGCCTCGCCGATATCACCCAGGGCGAACTCAAGAGTCTGGAGGAGATCGCCAAGTCTCTGGGCGCGAAAGGCCTCGCCTTCATCAAAGTCGAGGGCGGCGAATGGAAATCGCCGATCGTGAAGTTCTTCTCGGACGCGGAGAAGGCCGCGCTGACGAGCCAGCTCAAGATTGAGGATGGCGACATCGTGTTCTTTGCAGCGGCGCCGTGGGAAAAGGCCTGCGCGATCCTCGGTCGGATGCGATTGGAGGCGTCGGCCTTGCTGCAAAAACGCGGCAAGCTGACGGTGCGTCACGATGACTGGAAGTTTCTCTGGGTGATCGACTTTCCGTTGATGAGCCACGACGAAGCGGAAAATCGCTATGTAGCCACGCATCATCCGTTCACGGCTCCCGTGGAGGAGGATGTTCCGTTCCTCGACTCGAACCCGAAGGCCGTGCGCGGGCAGCATTATGATGTCGTGTTGAACGGCATGGAGCTGGGCGGCGGCTCGATCCGGATTCATCAACCGGCCCTGCAGAAGAAGATCTTTGAAGACGTGCTGAAGATTCCGGCCGACATCGTGGAGAGCCGGTTCGGCTATATGCTGAAGGCCTTTACCTATGGCGCGCCGCCGCATGGTGGGATTGCGTTTGGCTTGGACCGGGTGGCGGCCCTATTGTGTGGCACGACCAGTATCCGCGATGTCATTGCGTTCCCGAAAACGCAAAAGGGTCAGGATCTGATGGCGCAAAGCCCGACTCCCGTCACTGCCCGGCAGCTGAAAGAGCTGCACATCGCGACGGTGATTCCAGAGTGAATCATGACTTAGGCCAGCCGAAGACGCGAAGGCGTCCTCGGGCTATTGGTTTTAACGCGTCTCCGTTTTCCGGAGACGCGTTTTTTTATTTATCGAGGAATCCCCGGATTATACCCGACGCGGGGTTTCGGCCAACGGCGCTTGGCCTGTACGGCTCTGT
>CAYVDZ010001023.1:0-2261 GCA_964450575.1 uncultured Opitutus sp. | reverse complement strand
GTCATCAATAACGCGGGCTACGGCGTGTTTGGCGACTTTGCCGGCACGGAATTCGGAATCTGGCAGCAACAACTCGAGGTCATGCTGATCAACACGGCGAGACTATCCTGGGTCGCCACCCGAAGCATGCTGGAGCGCCGACGCGGCGCCTTGGTAAACGTGTCGTCGCTCGCCGCCGAATTTCCTCTCCCGTATCAAAGCGCCTATAATATCGCGAAAGCCGGCCTGACCGCTCTAAACGAAAGTCTGATGCTGGAACTCGAGGGCACCGGGATCGTGGTTCTCGACGTGCGTCCCGGCGATTATCGCACCGACTTCGAAGGCAGCGTCCAGCGTCCGCAGTCCCAGCCCAGTCCGCGCATGCTGCGCGCCTGGACGGCTTTCACTGCGATGATGCAGAGCGGTCCTCCGCCCGCGCACGCGGCCGCCTCGCTCCGCCGCGCCCTGCTGCGGCAGCGCAGCGGCACGGTGCGCACCGGCCGCTTCTTTCAAGCCGTGGTCGCACCGTTGATCGCGCGCGCCGGCAGCCTCGCTCTAAAACGCCGCATCCAGGCACGCTATTTCAATGTCTAGCGGACTGCGCAGGATCCATCGCCCTCTCTGTACGTTTTCCTCCCGGCTTCGCCGCGCCTAAGCCAACCATGTCCAAACTTCGCATTCTGGTTCTCACCTCGAGCACAGGCGGTGGTCACGACGCGCGGGCGGAAGCGTTCGCCGAATGGTGCTTCCAGCTCTACCGCCATGATGTCGATGTCCGCATCGAACAAATGCTGGAAAAGTCCTCGGTCTTAAACCGAACCGGCGTGCGTCTCTATAATCGCATCCAGCGCAGCGCACCATGGATCCACAAGATCTTCTATGCGCTGGTCGAGCTGCTCAGCTATATCAACTGCCGTTCCGTCGTTCTCGGCTCCGGTTATTATCTTGAGGTGCTCACCACGTACCGGCCGCACCTGATCTTCAGTGTCCACGACTGCCTTAACCGGGGCTATTTCCAGCTCGCGCGGAAAACGCTGGGGGCGGACAAGGTGCGTTGCGCGACCTATTGTGGCGAGTTCTCCGGCGGCTGGGGTTACTCGCGCAACTGGATCGAACCGTCGGCGGATCTCTATATCTCCCGCACGCCCACCGCGAGCGACTATGCGGTGAAATGCGGCATTCCGGCGCAACGGACGCGCGTACGAGGAAATCTGATGCGCCCGCGGGCGGTGCTCGAGGTCCTCAATGCGCTCGATCGCCGTGAGTTTCGAACGAAGCAACTCGGGCTCCACCCGGACCGCTTCACCGTTTTCCTCGCCACCGGGGGCAATGGCGCCAACAATCACCTCGGTCTTCTCCCCACCCTGCTCAAGCACGCCGATCGCGTGCAGGCCATCATCATCTGCGGGAAGAACAAGGAGACTTATAACGAATTGATTCACTGGCGGGCCATCCATCCGGAGTTCGCCTGTTTCATCGAGGGCTTTTCGGAGAACGTGCATCTGTTGATGCAGTCCAGCGACGTAATCGTGACGCGCGGCGGCACGACCACGTGCGCCAAAGCTCTCCACTTTCAGTGCCCGATTATTTTCAACGCGTTTGGCGGTATCATGCCACAGGAAGCGCTGACCTGGAAATTTTTCCACAACGGCGCCGGATCGGAGAAAATCGAGAACGTCCCCGACTTCGAACACATCATCGACGCGTGGATGGCCGATCCGTCAGCCCATAGCCAGGTGCGCGAACGCTTCCTCACGCTCCGCTATGACGAGGATCCCACCCTGCTGATCGATGACCTGGTCGACCTTGGTAACGAGGTACCGCAGGCCAAGCTGAAACGCCGCGCCTTTCCTCCCGTCAAGCCAGGCGCGGCCGGAGGCTCGGTCCAGCGCATGCGCACGTTTCTGCCGGACGCGTCAGCCGGGGTCATTCCGCTGGCGTGATTCGCCAGCTGGTGAAATTGCGGGAAAACGACCCGCGGGGTGATCCACTGCTTGCAGCCAGTTCGTGCGGGACCTGATGGCAGGCACCGGGTTTCGTCGACCCGTGCGAAGATTGCGCAATGCGCTTGGCCGTCGCACCGCGCCCGTTCTAGCGTGCGACCATCTTGTCCGCCTCCACGCCCGTCATCGCATATCTTTTCACCACGTTTCCGCAGAGCACGGAAACCTTTCTGCAGCGGGAAATCATCGCGATGCGCGGACTCGGCGTAAACCTGCGGCTCTATTCCCTGTGGGGCGGCGGCGGCACGTTCCGCGGACTTCCCGTGGCGAGCTTTAACA
>CAYVDZ010001022.1:657-2266 GCA_964450575.1 uncultured Opitutus sp. | reverse complement strand
ACATTACCTCGCCTGTTGGGTTTTCCGGCGAGATCAGCGTTTGCGCCCGAGCAAATACCTGAGCATCTCTTTCGTGCGTTGGCGGCCTTACAGTCGTGATTTTGGCAGTGATCATAATCTTCCTTTCTTTTTTGGTTTTGTTGTGGCTGTTGCTTGAACGATTGCTCAAGCGCAATCCGTCGTTCGCCTAGCGCGTGCCAGCTCCGTAATCAAAAACTCGGGAAAGTTGTTAGCTGTTTGTTATCAATTATTTGTTGCGCTCGTATTTTCCCCATCAGTGCAACCCTGCAAGGGAACCTAGCTCCGCAATGCGTGACGACACGCGACATCACGCGAATGCATTGCCATCATTTTCGGAACGCATAGCGTCCTCGTATACACATCGGCAGCCGCCATTATCAGACTTACTTTACGGCGCAGATTCGCTATGACAATGACACTTAGACCGATTAGGAGTTAGCGGCGGCCAGATGTATCAAACCGGAAAATCTCAAATGTCACTCAGAGCGCGGAAAGAAATAGCCCAGGATGCACTTGGGGTTGCGAACGCAGACTTGAATATGATCCAAGACCCCCGGCGACAATTAGACCTCGCCACTGACGACAATTAAAAACCGCCATCCTGGCGGTTTTTTCGGTCGTTGGTCTGCGAGAGCGGTAAGCTCGGACCCTTTCGCAGGTCCCATGATTACCGAGCTTCAATATCGACGACTAATGAACGAGTTCCAATCCAGCGGCGTGGCTGATCACGCGGCAATGAAGGCGGGGATGCACCGGGAGACGGCGAGACGGTATCTGACGGCGCAGGCCGGACCGGCCGCCCTGAAGACGCCCCACACGTGGCGGACCAGAAACGATCCGCTGAGTGAGATCTGGCCCGAAGCCGAGCGCTGGCTCGCCGACAGCCCGGAAGTGGAGTCCAAGGCGCTCTTTGAGCACCTGCTGGTGACGCATCCCGGCAAGCTCGACGGCCGGGCGTTGCGGACCTTTCAACGCCGCACGACCGATTGGCTGCGCCGCCACGGACCGCCCAAGGAGGTGTTCTTCGCCCAAGTCCACACCGCTGGCGAGTGCATCCAAACCGATTGGACGAACGCCAACGAACTCGACGTGACCATCGCCGGCGAGGAGTTTCCCCATCTGCTATGCCATTCGGTCCTGCCTTACTCCAACTGGGAATGGGCGGTGCCGTGTCGCTCGGAATCGGCCCTCTCGCTCAAAATCGGGCTGCAAGCGTCGCTGTGGGAATTGGACGGCGTGCCCCGGTTTTCCCAAACCGATCAGAGTTCGACCGCGACACATCAACTCAAGCGCGGCGAGAGCCGCCGCGGCTTCAACACCGATTACGTTGCGTTGTGCGCGCACCTCGGCCTCGAGCCACGCACGATCGGCGTCGCCTGCCCCAATCAAAACGGTGACGTCGAAGCCGCCCAAGGCGTGCTCAAACGCCGGCTCAAAAACCAGTTGATCCTGCGCCGCAGCCGCGACTTTGCCGCCGTGACCGCTTACGCCGGGTTCGTCGTGGGCGGTCACGGCGGCAAAGTCGCGGCTGCGGCGCAGGATCCACTGGTTTTTGAGCCGGCGTTTGAGCACGCCTTGGGCGGCTTCG
>CAYVDZ010001022.1:0-647 GCA_964450575.1 uncultured Opitutus sp. | reverse complement strand
CGTGGGCGTGTGCCGGGGCGCCAACACCCTGCGCGCCCCGAAGCTCGCCGAGGAACGCGCGCTCCTGCGCGCGTTGCCCACGGCGTGTTTCCCCGCCACCGAGGTCATCACCGTGCGGGTGTCCGGTTACTCGACCGCGCGGGTCCTCGACTCCGCCTACTCCGTGCCCTCGCGGTTGATCGGCAGCTTGGTCCAGGCGCACGTGAGCGAAGAAACGGTGCGTTTCGTTTATCGCGGCGACGAAGTCGTGTGTTGTCCTCGCTCCACCGGCCGCAGGCCACGGATCGATTACCGGCACATCATCGCCTCGCTCGTGCGCAAGCCGGGTGCCTTCGCCCGCTATCTCTACCGGGAGGAACTGTTCCCACGCCCGGTTTTCCGCCAGGCCTACGACCGGCTCCACGCGAGCGAGGAACGCACCGCGAGCGCCCGCTACCTGCGCCTGCTCCAACTCGCCGCCGAGTTCGGCGAGGATGGCGTTGCCGATCGGATCGGCGCCCTCCTGCGCGCGGGCGCACTGCCGCTGGCCGACGTCATCGAGCCTCAACTCCGCGAGCCCGGTCCGGCCGCCCCCGCGGCCCTCGTCGCCTTCACGCCGGAACTGGCCTCTTACGATGCGTTGATTGCGGAGGTGGCCTCATGAGCGC
>CAYVDZ010001021.1:0-2266 GCA_964450575.1 uncultured Opitutus sp. | reverse complement strand
ATCATTACGGCGCAAATGCCAAGTGGGATCCGCGGCGCAACAAGATCGTCAGCGGCGGCAGCAACAAGTGGCTGACCCGCGATCGCTATAACGGCGGCTGGAAAGTATAATCGCAGGAGGTAGGGCCCGAGCTTGCTCGCGGCCTCACTCGCGGAACCAGCCACCCGCAAGCGCCACCAGAACGCCGGCACTCGAACTCCCTCCAGCTCTGGAAACCCACCTGCTCCGTCATGAAGCATTTTTATATTTCCCGGCGTTCGTTCCTCAAACGGTGCTCCGTCGTCGCGGCCGCGACTGGCCTGCCCCTGTGGTTTCTCGAGCGGGAACTCAGCGCCGCGGACACCCCCGCCCCCAAGGTCAGCCCCAATGATCGTCCCGGCGTCGCGCTCATCGGATGCGGCGGCCAAGGCATGGGCGACACCACCAACGCCGCCAACGACTGCGATGTCGTGGCGGTGTGCGATGTGGATGATGCTCATATCGCCCGCGCCGTGGCAAAGTTTACCACCGACGGCAAAGGCCCGATCGGATATTCAGATTTTCGCCGCGTGCTCGAACGCAAGGACGTCCACCTGATCGTCAACGCCACACCCGACCACTGGCATACGTTGATCAATATCGGCGCCGCGCGGGCCGGCAAAGATATCTATGCCGAGAAACCGCTCACGCTGACAATCGACGAGGGGCGCCAAGTCGTGAAAGCCGTTCAGGAAAACAAGGCCATTCTGCAAACCGGCACGCAGCAGCGCAGCTCCCAGCGTTTCCGTCTCGCCTGTGAACTCATTCGCAATGGACGAATCGGAAAGCTGAAACACGCCACCGTCTACCTGCCGGCGGGATTACGGGCCGGGCCGTTTTTCCGCGAATCCGCTCCCGCGGGCTTGAACTGGGATTTCTGGCAGGGCCCCGCCGCGCGTCACGACTATATCAAGGAGCGGTGCCATCGCACCTTCCGCTTCTGGTATGACTACTCCGGCGGAACCATGACCGACTGGGGTGCGCATCATAACGACATCGCCTACTGGGCCATCGGGCTGCTTGCCCCGGAACGGGTCGAGGCGCGGCGTCTCAACGAACCCATCCCCGGAGGTTACGATGCCTATAGTGACTACGAGGTCGACTACACGTACGCCAATGGCACGGGGCTAAACATCCGAACCACGCCCGACGACAGTATTTATGGCGCGGTGGTGAACAAGGACGGGCAGCGCAACGGCATCCGCTTTGAGGGGACGGACGGCTGGATCTGGGTCAATCGCAGCCAGCTGCTGGCGAGCGACAAGGAGCTCGTGAGCGATCCCCTGCCGGCCAATGCGGTGCGCCTGTATGAAAGCAACAACCACATGAGCAATTTCATCGAAAGTGCCCGCACGCGGAAACCGCCGATTTGCGACGCAGAGATCGGGCACCGCTCCGCCACGATGTGTCACCTCGGCGCCATCGCGCTGCGCACCGGCCACCCGCTCCGCTGGGACGCCACGACCGAGCGCTTCGTGGGCGACCACGCCGCCGAAGCCAACACCTACCGCGCCCGCCCCATGCGCGCGCCCTATGATTATAGCTTCGTTTAAGAACCGGGCGGAAACCCGCGCTCGCGTTGCTGCGATCGCAACGCTTTACGAACAAACCATCGCCCAAAACCCGCCTTTCGCCTAAACGCCGCGCCAGTTGAAAATGGGCTTGGGGGCCGAATCGCGGCGCCTCAGCGGGGGCGATCTCCACGCCTTAAACTGCGGGGTGAAGTCAGGCACCGTGGCGGTTGCGGATGAGTTGCTGGAGGAAGCTCCGATCGGCCGCGTCTTTTTCGCGGGGGCTATGCTGCATCTTTAACATCAGGTCGGCGCCGGCAAAAGGGATGGCGACCCCATCGATTAATTCCGTTTCGATTCCGCCCGCGGTGTCTTCGTAACGCACCCCGCACGCCTCGGTCATGAGATCGACGGTGATATCGTCATCCACCCGGACGACCACCCATTGGGCGATGTCCTCGTCACCCAGCTCTCGGATCGCACGGTCTGGCAGGATTTCGAGCGCTTTCTTGACCAGCGCCTGGTTGGCTCGATTGCGCGCAATGAGCAGGTCGATGTCTTCTGTCGCGCGCACGAATCCAAGGCGGTTGATGGCATAAATTCAGGCAGCCGTCCGCAGGGTCAAGCGCCGGGGGCCGCCGCCGCAGGCCACCCCTCTGCCTGGCCAACGAAAGGGCGCATTTCCGGGTTGTCGGTCTTCCAAGGTGGCATGGGCATCTTGCCCATGTCTGAGAAAT
>CAYVDZ010001020.1:0-2267 GCA_964450575.1 uncultured Opitutus sp. | reverse complement strand
GCCCGGATCAATTGCAGATTCAGGCACTCACTGAAAAACTTAAAGCCTGACCCCCGCGGGCGCGCCGCCGAAGCGAAAGGCCGAGAGCAGAAACGAGGGACGAACACAATTCCACGAACCGCCCCGCAACACCCGAGAGGCGCTTCCCCCTCCGTCGTTTTCCCAAACAGGAAACTCTTTTCGCACCTCCGCCGAGTTCATTTCCTTCCGATAGTAATCATCGCACCACTCCGACACGTTTCCCCCGAGATCGTAGAGACCGAGTCGGTTCGCAGTATATCTCCCCACTTCGGCTGTCCGTGGCGCGCCGTCGAAGTAATTCTCGATCATTCGCCATTTTTTGAGCTGCACTTCCTGGCCGAAATAATTCCCGGCCCCCGTGGGCGGCGGCCATTGGCTGCCCCACGGATATTTGTCGCCCCCGACTGCGGCAGACCACTCGGCATCCGTGGGGAGACGATATTTCATGCTTCGAGGAAATTATTCCGGCAGCCTGATCTTTTTGCGTCAGCCAGCGGCAAAACGTTTTCGCATCATCCCAGCTCACGCCCACGACAGGATGGTTCGCGGACTGATCGAAACCAGGCGAACGCCAGTTGCCGCTGCTCAGCTTCCACGTTCCATCGTCAGGATCCCATGAATGCACTCCTTTCGGGTCGTAACGCGTCTCGTCGACGAACGACGCGAAGTCCTTCACCCGAGTCTCCCAGATGCAAAAGAGCACGTTCGTGCCCGGCACAGGAACGAATCTCATCCCGAGCGAATTCTCCCACTTCTCGCCCGACGCGGGTCCCGGCGCGGGCGGCTGCCCGCCCAACCATCCCTTTCGATCAAGCATTGCGAGCACCTTGCGAACCTTGGCATCGTCGGAATTTTCAGCGCCTAGCTTCACAATCTCGCGCCCCGCATCCCAGCCGATGCGAGCGAGGTTCAACTCCAGCGCCGCAGCAGCGCGAAGCACCCAAATCTGGACCAGGGCCGGTTGGTCGCGTGCGAATTCGCCGCTTGCCTTGAGAAACTCACCCAGAAGCTTTCGGCGCTCGTCGCCGGAGCTGGTTTTGTCGGCTTCTTCAACGATAAGCAGCAGCGTATCGTAGCGGCGACGGACGGCGCCGGAGAGTTGTCCCGGTTGCGCAGGGGGCGTTGCGGCTGGAGCTGCCACTGGCGCCGCCGCGGCGGCCGGCGCAGCGTCGACGATCTTCGCGATGCCATCCAAGCTCGGCTGTTTTTCGGAAGGCGCGAGCCTGCGCGCATCAGCGAGCGCCAGCTTCGCGTCGGCGACGCGGCCGGCTTTCACTAACACGAGGGCGGCAAGGGCTGGAGCCTCGAAACGCGTGCCATCGATGCGACCAGCCGCCTGCAACGCTGCGAGCGCCTCGGTCAGTTTGTTTTCTTTGAAGAGAATCTGGCTCTGTTTCAGGTGCTCATCAAACGTCCCGGCTTGCTGAGCTCGCACATCGAACCACGCGAAAAGGATTAGGGCGAACGAAAGAGAATGGCGAAAAACGTGGGGCATGATCGGGATTAGGAATGGAACCGAAGTGCATCGCTAAGGAGGGCTGGGGCGCGATGAATCGGCTGAGAAACTTCTGATTGGCGCAGCAATCTCCTTTTCAATGAAGTCGTCGTAGGTGGACAGAATCTTTTCTGCATTGAGCGTCATCCATGCCAACGGCAGCTGATACGCCCGCAACAATGTCTGCCGATCAGGCGGCTGCGCCGAAACGATCCCGTCGTAGAGGGAATCGATGCCCTGTTTCAGCACAGCCGTAACCGTGTTGTCGAATGCCTGTTCAATCGCCGTGGAGATTCCACTTCGAGCTGCATCGCGCACGCTGAAAGGCTGGCCATTGGCAGCCTGATGGGAAAGTTCGACAACGAGCACCGTGGCTGTCTCGCCGGAAACTCCGGTGAGAAATTCACCCAGAGACAATCGCGGGACGGACTCCAGAATGGAACCAGTTTCCGTCCCTTGCGCCCGTCGCTGCGCAGTCCACTGGTTGTAATCATCTCTTACCGCCGCAAATCGGGACTGCTGCTCAAACTCCTGACGGCTTGTTTCAACAAGCGGGCTTTCGGTGATAGTCGGATTTTCTGCCGTAGAAGTGCGATTGCGCGATCCAAAGAGCACATCGAGCGTTTGAACTGCCGTATTCGCCACGGCGAGAACATGAAGCGCTTGATCGGGCCAGATCTTAGAGGGTCTGCCTGTTACTTGATACCAACCGTACGAGCGGCTCCTCAGACCGAAGTGCAGGGGGGCTGGA
>CAYVDZ010001019.1:0-2268 GCA_964450575.1 uncultured Opitutus sp. | reverse complement strand
GCGCTATAGCGCTCGAGGATCTCCTTGATTTTCCACTCTTGAGAGTAGTCAGCGCAGTCGTCCTTCAGCTCGACCACGATCTTCACGCCGCGGCGCTGGCCTTCGACTTCTTCGATTTCATAGCTGCCGGAACCGTCGCTCGTCCACACGTGGCCGGGTTCATCCTTTTTCCAGGAGTGCGAGTAGACCTTGACCGACTTGGCGACCATGAAGGCCGAGTAGAAGCCGACGCCAAATTGACCAATGAGATTGGCGTTTTTCTGACTGCCTTCACCGAGGGCCTGGAGGAACGCTTTGGAACCGGAGTGAGCGATCGTGCCGAGATTCTTGACGAGCTCCTCGCGCGTCATGCCGATGCCGAAATCCTGAATCGTGAGGGTCTTCGCTTTGTCGTCGGTGCTGACGTTGATCTCGAGGGCAAGGGTGTCGTCGAAGATTTCCTTCTCGGTCAGTTGCGTGTGGCGCAGTTTCTCCAAGGCATCGGAGGCATTGGAAACCAGCTCGCGGACGAAGATTTCCTTTTCCGTGTAGAGCGAGTGGACGACGATATCGAGCAGCTGCTTGATCTCAGCTTGGAACTCGAATTTTTGCGGTGTAGCGGTGGACATGATTGGGAAGATAAGAGTTGCAGGATGAGAAGGGAGGCGGAAACGGAAAGTCGGAGAGCCCGCTAGTTTAACAGGTGTGGGAAAAAATCAAGCAGCGGAATTAACCGGGAAAATGCAGTTGAAGCCACAGATTTCACAGATGGACACAGATTACCGGGCCATTCTGCATTTCGAGCACTTCGCCTCGCGGGTTAATGGCAGTCAGGTACTCCTTGATCTGCAATTCTCTCTATCCGTGCTATCGGTGTCATCCGGGGTTAATCTGAAATGCTGAATTTAGGAGTTAGGGAATAGAATGAGTCCGAATGATTGCATCAGGAACGCTCGGCCGGTAGGCGCTCCACCCGGATGCGACGTACGCGTTCGGCGGTTACGTCCACTGCCGTCACGCGGAAGTCGCCGGTCGTGATGCTTTCCCCACGTTTGAGCGCGCCGCCGCGGTGATGCTCGGCCCAGGCGCTGACGGTCTCTCGCGGTTGCCATTCGAAATCCCAACCGGTCTCTGCCTGCAATTCTCGCATCGTGAAGTCCGCTTACGATGATGGCGGTCGCGGTGTGCTCGAAGACCGGGCCGTGGCCGGGGTCAAATTCGTCCTGAATATCACCGACGATTTCCTCCAGGACGTCCTCGAAACTGACAATGCCCGCAACCTTGAGGTTATCGTTCAGGACCAGTGCGAGATGGTTACGCGAGGTGCGAAACAATTCGATCATGGTGTGAATGGGTGTCTTGAGCGTAAAGGTGAGCGCCGGCCGTACGAGCGGGGCAAACGAAGCATCCGCGCCGAGCGCGTGAATCTGCCAGAGCCACTCTCGCACGAGCAAGATGCCTTTGAAATCATCGAGCGAAGTACCGCAAACCGGCATCCGACTGAACCCTCCAGTTTGCGCGAGCCGGAGGTTTTCCGCCATGGGGCGCTCGATCCATAAGGACACAATCTGCTCGCGCGGTCGCATGACCTGCTGCGCGATTACGGAGCGGAGCCGGAGCGAACGCACCATGATGCGGTTGATCAACGCATCGCCCGGATGCGAATGGCGTGCCTGCGTGAAAACGTATTCGAGCTCCTCGGAGCTGAAGGTGTGATCGCCCTCGCCGGCCGGATCCAGGCCGAAGCAGCGCAGGAAGCGGTTGGCCGCCCCGTTCAGCAGCCAAATGAACGGAAAAAACATCCGATAGAAAATAATGAGCGGCGCGGCGGCGTTGAGCGAGACGGCCTTGGGCCGCTGAATCGCGAGGGATTTTGGCGCCAGTTCGCCGAGCACGATGTGAAAAAACGTGATGATCGAAAACGCGACCGCGAACGAAATGGAGCTGATGACCTTCGGGTCGCTGATGCCGAACTCCCGGAGCAGCGGCGCGATTCGGTGTCCAATAAAAGGTTCGCCCAGCCAACCGAGCCCCAGGCTCGCCAGCGTGATTCCGAGCTGCGTGGCTGACAGCACCGCGTCGAGGTGCTCCGTCGCTTGGAGCGCGTACTTGACCCGCCAGCCGCCCGTTTTTGCCAGTGGCCGAAGCTGGCTGGCGCGGACCTTGACGATCGCAAACTCGGCCGCGACGAAAAATCCGTTGGCCGCCACCAAGGCGAGCACCACGAAGATCTCGAAGAAGACGCGGAAGGGTTCGGGCATGAAGCAGTTGGTCAACTTGCGGGCCGAA
>CAYVDZ010001018.1:0-2269 GCA_964450575.1 uncultured Opitutus sp. | reverse complement strand
CGAATAAAAGCGTGGACCTCCTGCGCCTGCTCGGTCGTGGCGACCTTGCCGGTGCCGATCGCCCAGACCGGCTCGTAAGCGATCACCACGCTTGCTGCGAGTTCCTTGCTCACTCCATCGAGCCCGCGCTCGAGCTGGGTCTGCACAACCTTGAGCGTCGAACCGGATTCGCGCTCAGCCAGGGTCTCGCCGACACAGAAAATCGGGCGAAGCTGGTGCTTCAGTGCAGCCAGAACCTTTTTGTTCACGAGCTCATCGGTCTCGCCGAAAATCGTCCGGCGCTCGCTGTGCCCGAGAATAACGTGGGTCGCGAAGATCGCCCGCAACATTGGAGCCGAGATCTCACCGGTGAACGCACCACTCGCCTCGAAATGCATGTTCTGCGCCCCAAGCTTCACGTTCGAGCCTTCGAGCGCCTTGCCGGCCGACTCGAGACCAGTGAAGGGCGGACACACCACCACTTCTACATCCGACTGTTTGCCGACAGCCACCACGATGTCGCGCACCAGCGCCACACCGTCCGCGGACGTCTTATTCATCTTCCAATTGCCAGCGATGAGTTTCTTACGGGAGGTCATTGCAGAAAGTAGTGCGATGGGAGAGGTCGGTAGCGAGTAGGAATTACGATGATCGAGCGGGTCCGGAGCGAGGGCGCGACGCCCCAAGCGACGGCGGCCGGTGCGAACACGCTCGTCGCGGCAGCGAACCGGGTAGCTTTTCCCAGCTGGCTACGCGCTCCTCGCTGCCGCAACAGCGGCGGTCTTAGCTCTCCAAAAACACGACGCCCGGAAGCGCCTTGCCTTCGAGGAACTCAAGGCTCGCACCGCCGCCGGTCGAGCAGTGCGTGACCTTGTCGGCCACGTTGAACTTCTTCGCCGCCGTGGCCGTGTCGCCCCCTCCGACCACCGTCGTGCCGCCCTTGGCGGTGACTTCCGCGATCGCGTTGGCCATGGCTTTCGTCGCGGTGGCGAACTTCTCGAATTCGAACACGCCCGCCGGGCCGTTCCAGATGATAGTCTTCGAGGAGAGGATCGCGTTGCGATAAAGCTCGATCGACTTCGGGCCCGCATCGAGGCCTTCCCAGCCATCAGGAATCCCACCCTCGAGATCGGCTGGCTGGGTGTTGGCGTCAGGCGCAAACTTGTCGGCCGCGATGAAATCAATCGGAAAGATCAGCTCCACGCCGCGGGCTTTGGCCTTCTCTTCGAGTTCGCCGACAATCTTGGCGCCTTCGGCATCAAAGAGACTGCCGCCAATTTTCATTCCGCGAAGCTGCTTGTGGAACGTGTACGCCATGCCCCCGCCGATGATGATCTTATCCGCCTTCTCAATCAGGTTTTTGATCAACGGAATTTTGTCCGCGATCTTCGCGCCGCCGAGAATGGCGAGCAACGGACGCTCTGGCGTGTCCAACACCTTGGCAAAGGCCTTGAGCTCCGCTTCCATCAGAAGGCCCGCGGCTTTGTCGGGTAACGCCACGCCGACCATCGACGAGTGCGCGCGATGGGCGGTGCCGAACGCGTCGTTGACGAACACATCGCCGAGCTTGGTCAGCGAAGCGCGGAACGCTTCCACCGCCTTCGGATCGGCCTTCTGGGAAGTGCCGTCTTCGAGCTTCACCTTACCCTCTTCCTCGATATGGAATCGTAAATTCTCGAGCAACACCACGTCACCCGCCTTGAGCTTGCCTCGGGCACATGCGGCTTCCACCGCGGGTCCCACGCAGTCATCCAAGAACGTGACCGGACGCCCGAGCAGCTTCTCAAGTTCCGCCGCGATCGGTTGCAATGAAAACTTCGCGATCTTCTGGCCATCAGGACGGCCCAAGTGCGACATCAGGACCACTGAAGCCCCTTGTTCGAGCGCAAACGTGATCGTCGGCAGCGCCGCGGCGATACGCTGATTATTGGTGATAGCCCCGGTTTTTTTGTCCTGCGGAACGTTGAAATCGACGCGCATCAACACGCGTTTTCCGCTAAGGTTCAGGTCACGGACGGTTTTGAATTTCGACATGAGAGTGGGAGTGGAACAGGCAGGATGCGGATGCAGAAAGAGGTGCGGATGGCCAGTAACCGAAAAGAGCAAGCGTCGCGGAAGCCGCGGGCAAACGCTAAAAAAAGAGCGAGTAACGAGCGGCGAAAGAGCGATTGGAATGTTCGCTATCCGCTACTCGCTACTCGCTACTCGCTGCTCGCTGCTCGCTACTTCAAAGCGATCCTCGCTGCTTTAAAGCGAGCAAGTCGCTTAGATCTGCGCCGCGATCTTCTTG
>CAYVDZ010001017.1:0-2269 GCA_964450575.1 uncultured Opitutus sp. | reverse complement strand
TCGCGCTCTCCGCGACCTCCGCGTTTCAAAAATCGGATTGGTTGCCCGGTAGCGTGGCTTTTGCATCACCGCCAACTGAAAGATGCGCCGCGACCCGGATGGGGGACGCCTCGAATGCGAGAGAAGCGATCGTCACCCTGCGCCTGAGGCGCATCAGCGCAGCGGGAGCCGAGCGGTCAAACGAGGGGTCGACCCATCCCGCCGCTCAAACGGCGCGCTGCCTCGCGGCCGCTTTCTGGAAGCGGTGCCCGACTCGGCCGGCCAACCGCACGCGCTACTCGATTATCAACTCCGCCGCGTCAACGCCGGGCACGCTCACGCGCACTACATCGCGCGCGCGAAATCCGGCGAGGGAGACTTCGTCTTGGAACAGCGGCGCACCTCCCACGACGTTGACGGCGCGAAATTTCAGGCGGCCATCCTGCGCCACCAGCGTGAAATCCATTTCTCCATAGCCCGCACCGTGCTGTCGCGACACTTCCGGTCGCTCGGCGCTGCCCAGCGCGACGGACAACGAGCCGTCTGTGGCCACTTCACACACGGCGCGCAATCGGCGCCCATCTTTCAAGGTCAGCTCCGCGTGCGGCACGATGTTTTGCCTTTCGGGCACGAGTCGGCCCCGCCAGCTCAGCGAGAGCGCCGTGCAATTTGGCTCAGTGGAAAGTTCGCGCGTGACGCCCGTCGCCGCACTCGCGCGCAAGGTCTCCCGGCGCGGTGCCGCCAGCGGCAAGCGCGCCAGCACGTTGATCCTGGCGCCATACCAGGAGCCAAGCGCGAGCGTCATGCCCCCGAGTTCATCGTGAACCATAAAATAGTCGGGTTTCGTCCCATCGAAGCGGTTGATGAAATACTGGCGCTGTCCCTCTACAAATCGTTCGCCGTTGCGCGCGACCATCGCTAGCACGCTCCCCACGGTCAGCCCAATCTCGATGGCCCAGCCTCGAGCATCATCAGCGTGCCAGCGCCGCAACTCCTCCCAATCGGCAAAAGCTGCATCCGGGCCAAACTCGGCGGTGATCGCCGCGGCAATATCGTCCTTCTCCGAGTAGGTGGCGCGGGTAAACGCAAAGCGCGGCGCCGGATCGCTCCGCGCGAGAGCGGCGAGCTCATCTGAGCTGAGGGCGCGTTTCCAAAGGCGGGCCTCGTCCAGTTCGCCGACGAATCCTGCATTGGAAAAGGGATGACTCTTGCCCAGCAAGACCAAGCCCCGAGTGGCCCCCGGTGCGGAACGCAGGGTGCCGAGTGGCTGGGTCGCGGCGAGGCTGCCGTCGAGCCAAAGGCTCCACGCGCGGCCGTCGCTCACCGCCGCGACATGGTGCCAGCCATCGGCAGACGGTGGAGGGGTCGCCCACAAATCGACCGCACCCTCGGCGACCTGCAGGCGCGCGAGCCGGGCGCCGATTCGCTTGTCGTCTCTGCCCAGCGTCCACGTGAGCGCGCCGACCTCGTCGGGCTGGAGGCCGGCAATGTCACTGCGACCTTTTGCCGCCGCGTCGGGCCGCACCCAGAGCGCTACGGTGAACGGTTGCGCACCGCCCCAGAGCAGCGCGGCGTTGTCGCGGAAGCTGATGCTCGCGTTGCCGTTGAATCGCAACGCCCGGTCGATGCGGCCGTGGCGATCCGTCGTCGGCACGGCCCCGCCTACATGGGAGTCGAAACCGTGGCCGGAAGCATCTCGCGCTTCGCCGTCGAAATTCCACGCGGCGAGAGCGCGGGTGGCATCACTGGGGAAGCCGGCGGCGGCCGGCGGGATTTTTTCCCGGAAAACACGCGTTGGGGACAACGCATGCCACCCCAGGACCGCCACCGCACACGCCGCGAGGACGGACTCGCGGCGGGTAAGTCGACGGAGGCGCTTCCTGCGCACTGGCTCCGGCACGTTCAGACGCGCGGCCACTTCCCCGGTGGTGGCGGGACGCTCACCGATATCTTTGGCCAGACACGCTCCGATCGTTTTTTCCCAAGTCACCGGAATCGCAGTCCCCGCTGTCTCCGCCAGCCCCAGCGCGCGTCGCCGCGCCGCGATCGAATCCGGTTTCCGCTGAAACAACTGCACCCGCACGTCTCCCGTGTGAAACGGCGGCTTGCCCGTCAGCAGTTCGTACAGCGTCGCACCCAAGCTGTAGATATCGTCGCTCGCGGATGGCTCCTCGCCCATCGCCTGCTGCGGGCTCATATAGACCAGCGTGCCTGCCGACATCATGCTCACCCGCGTAATCGAATCGGCCAGGCTGCGGGCCACCCCAAAATCCGTTATCTTCACCGCACC
>CAYVDZ010001016.1:0-2271 GCA_964450575.1 uncultured Opitutus sp. | reverse complement strand
GTTCGATTTCGACGAGCTGAACGCCTTTGTGAGCAACGTGAAGCCGGCCGATCCTGCCGGCGCCGGCAATGGCGGCTCGCGGTTGCGCGGCTTCAGCATGCCGCAATTCCGCAATGGCTTTCGCATCATCCAGCAACCTGACTCCAACAACACTGACCGGGTAGAAATCCTGAAAGGGCCTTCCGCCGGGACGTACGGCGCCACCGCGCCGGGAGGCATCATCAATTTTATCACAAAGAAGCCGCTGCCCCGCAGCGCGTACTCACTCGACTATATTGTCGGCTCCAACGACTACCAGCGGATCAATGCCAGCGCTACGGGTCCCATCACCAAGAAGGTATTCTACCGCTTCGACGGGACCTATTATGACTTCGAGAGACCGACCGACTTCTGGTACAATCAGACCTTGGATCTCAGCGGAGTGCTGCTTTATAAAATCACGCCCAATACCTCGGTCAGCGCAGAATTCGCGTTCACCGAACGCAAAGCGAACCCGTTTGTGGTCTTCACCCGCTACGTCGATCGCAATAACCGCGTGCAGGGCCTCGTGTACACGCTGCCGGAGGATCAATACCCCGGCCTCGGCAAGCGGCTCCTGGCATTCAACCAGGCCGGCCCTTACAATCGTTACGAGCGGTACAACCATTCCTCCTACCTCACGTTCCAGCATCGGTTCAGTCCAAATTTTTCCATGCAGGCAAACCTGTCGCATACTAACCGGCACTTCCGCCGCTTCGGGCCCACGAGCCTCGGCAACTGGAGTCTGATTACCAACAATTGGACCGGAACCCGCTCGGCGTTTCACCAGCGCTTCAATTACGCGCTGGACGGTGCACAGGTGGACTTCACTGGAAAATACGGAAGTCGCGAGGTCAAGCACAGCAGCCATGTCGGTCTCGATTTCTACTACGTCGGCCAGAAGATGAAGACCTGGCAGCTCACCAACACGGCCCAGATCCTCGCCGGTCTGGCGCCCGGCACATCTCTCGCCCTCTGGCAAAAACCCAACCCGTTCGACAAGGATTTCCTCATCCGCGCCGGTCAGCCGACCTTCAACTCAGAAACCTGGCCGTTGGTCGATGGCTCCACCAATGCCCTTTATACGAATAATCTCGGCGGGTTCTACAATCACATGATCACGCTGCTCGACGACCGCCTCGTCGGCATGGCGACCGTGCGCGCCGACCAGTATGAGATCAAGCGGCAGCAGCCCCAGAGCACGAACGTCAAGCTGCGCGAAGCCACCTCAGGGGATAATTACGCGACCTACAGCACAGGCCTCAGCTACAAGATCCTCGGCCAGAAGCTCGTCGCCTACAGCAGCTATGGCACGTCCTTCAACCCAAGCCCCCAGGTGGACGCCAACACCGGCGAAGTCTACGGCAACACGGAAGCCAAGGGCGGCGAAGTGGGCTTCAAGGGCATTCTGTTCAACAGCGCCTTCTCCTACTCCGTCGCGGCTTTCACCGTGCAGCAGGATAACGAAACCACGAGTAATCCTGACAATCCCGGCGGCAGCGATCCGCTTCTCCCGCGGCTCGCGCCGGGCGGAAGCACCGAAGCCAAAGGCATCGGCATCGACGTCAGTGGCCGCCCCCTTAGGAATCTCTCTGTGATTGGAAACATGGGCTGGCTCAATGCCCGCACCATCCAGAACATCGCCGCACCCGCCTCGGTGGGTCAACGAGTCGCGAACAGCGGCCCGGCCCGCAAAGGCAGCATTGCCGCGACCTACAGTTTCCAGAACCGGCTCCTCAAGGGCCTGCGCGCTGGCATGACCTATTATTATTCCAGCGAGAATATCCGAATTTACGGCACCGCGACCTCCAGCACCGTCTATCTCCCGTCCAACAGTTACTGGGGTGGCATGATGGCCTATGGGTTCAAGGTGCGCGGGCGTACGCAGATGACATTGCACCTCGCGGTGACGGATATCTTCAGCCAACAGGTACTCACCGATAACGCGTTCACGCCGACCGGCGCGCAGTGGAAGCTGAGCACCGGCCTGCGGTTCTAATCGTCATGGGGAGACACGTGGCGTCGTGAGCATCCAGCTGAATCACCGCGCCTTTAAAGACAGATAAGTAAATTCTCGGCTCGCCGAGACGGCGGGGTGCGCTGGTCGAAAATGGTGGGCAGGTCTGCGACCTGCCCCGGGCGGGTCACAGACCCTCCCTACCGAGCAGTCGATCACATCAATCCTTTTTCCCCCATAAGGCTCAAAAGACACATAAGGGAACCCAGCCCCCGATCCTCCGCCCCCCTCTCCTC
>CAYVDZ010001015.1:0-2281 GCA_964450575.1 uncultured Opitutus sp. | reverse complement strand
TCGCGATTCGTCGCGACGAGTACACACCGTGGCAGTACGCGTAGAGAAGTAGCGCCGTCATCATCCCAGGATGAAACGGCGGAAAGCCTCGCTCCTCTCCGTACTCGTCGAAGATTTCCGAGAGGTCGAGTTCTTCGCGGACCAGCTCGCGAATGAAATGCGCGATGTGTCCTTCGGGCACCATCTCTTGAATCGACGGCGGCAAAAGCCAGCGTTGTTCGATTTGCCAGGGACGAAATGTTTTCGCCATGAGCCGTACCTGATCATGTTGGTGCTTTGTTGTCGATCATTTGTTGGCGAGGCTGAGATGGCCGCGGCAGATCGCGCGCGCGCCCGGAGCAACCGACCGAGCCGTACCCGTAGGTACGGCGACCGAGGGAGTGAGGACGAAAGCCGCGAGCTGCCCGGCCAGCTCAGCCGCAGCAGGAGTCGCTACGGGGACGGACTCCTAGCGCCTGAATCTGGCAAACGTCCGACGGAGCCAGACGATTTTCTCTACGTTCGAGCGGTAGCGTAAATTTTTCGGTGTCCCGAGACCACGTGGTGATAGACCACGGATGAGGACGGGACATGAAGAAGCAGACGGAATTATTTGGACCGAGAGCTGAGCAGGCATTTGTTCGAGTAGAGGTGAGCATGCCGGCGGCGCGGGCGGCGTTGTCGGCATTCGCGGTGAATCGGATGGCGGCGCTGGAAACGCTGACGCAGCACCTGCGCTCGTCGGTGTCATCGGCGCTCAACGACTTGCTCAACGCGGAGATGAGTTTTTTTCTCGGGCAGCCGGAGCAACGCGGGAACAAGCGCAACGGCGTGCGGCAGCGCGAATACTACTTGAAGGGAGTCGGCAGCCTGCGCATCGAGCTGCCGCGTGACCGCAACGGCGCGTTCGAAAGCATCGTGGTGCCAGCGAACGAGCAGATCGATCCGCGCACCAAGCAGGACCTGGCGCTGCTTCACATGGGCGGGCTGTCGAATCGCACGCTGGCAATGATCTCGGAGCGGCTGCTCGGGATGGAGGTCTCGCACACGACGGTGTCGCAGTCGCTGGCACAGATGAAAGTGGAAGCGCCGAAGTGGCTTCAACGTCCGCTGCAAGGGAAGTACTGGGCGCTGTACATCGACGGCACGAATTTCAAAGTGCAGCGACGCGGCACGACGGAACGTGAGCCATCACTGTGCGTGCTCGGCGTCGACGAGAGTAATCGTCGCAGCGTGCTCGCAATCGAGCCGGGCACGCGTGACAACGTAGATGCGTGGCGCGCGGTGTTTCGCGAGCTCAAGCGGCGCGGCCTCGACGAGAGTGCGGTGCGCATCGGCATCATGGACGGACTGCCTGGACTGGAACGACTTTTTCGCGAGGAGTTTTCAAAGTCGGTGACGGCACGCTGCTGGGTGCATGCGACGCGCAACGCGCTCGCAAAATCACCGGCGCGTTATCGCGACGCCTTCAAGATGATGATGACGAAAGTGATGTATGCCTCGTCGGAAGACGCCGCGCGCAAAGCCTTCGCTGCGCTCGAAGTCTCATTCGGCACCGACGCGCAGCGTGCGGTCGCGTGCTTGAAAAAAGATCTCGATTCACTCCTCGCGCACTATCGCTTCGACGAGCGCTTCTGGCGCGCGCTCAAGACCACCAACGCGATCGAGCGGCTCAACAAGGAATTCAAACGTCGGACAAAGACGATGGATACCGTCGGTGAGAGCACACTGCAGGTGATCCTCGCATTTACAGCGTTGCGCCTGGAAGCTGGCTGGCGTATGCATGCAATCGATTCACGCGCGCTCGACAACCTGCCGCTCTCGCCCACCAGGCAACTCGGCGAAGACAACGCCGTCGAGCACGCCGTTACGAAGTTGGAAGATCCGATCCACTGAACGTCGATCGGAGAAAACTTAACCGGACACCGAAATTCTTACGCTACCTCAGAAGCCCCGAGAATCCTCTCGAGGCGACTTGGACCGCCACTTCAATTTCAACATTTAGAGGGACATCCCCCACCTTGGCGCTCTTGGCGCTGCTCTCCCGCACTCCTGATCTCGCGACGTCCACCCACGGTCATTTCAACACGCATTCGTGGGGGTTACTCAAGATGATGCGGGAATGGAAGTGACTGAGATTAACCGCCAAGACGCCAAGGCTCCAAGAAAGTCAGGGTTCAGAGTCAGATCTGTCTCCCAAACTCACCGGCTCCCTGTGAATCAGATCTGCTGGTGAAGCCAAGATGTGTAGGATCGTGAGAGCGTCGGCTAACGACCTTTGTCGATGGGGATAGAGCCGAGC
>CAYVDZ010001014.1:0-2282 GCA_964450575.1 uncultured Opitutus sp. | reverse complement strand
GTGTCGCGTGTCGACGTGGCGCAGCCGGCGAGGAGGAGTGTGATCAAACTAAACAGCGTCGGGCGCATGAACGTCCTCCCTGGGTTGAATGTGGCGCAGCGTGCCGCACTGGGGCGGTTGCGAGGTCGGCGTGAAGTAGCAGAGCGACGAGTAGCGCTCGCCGTCCGCGAGTTGTTCCGGCAGCGGATAGCGCTGGATGGCGTCGAGCGCCGTCTCCGGCAGCGCGAGGTCGGTCGCAAGATCGGCGAGGTCGCCGCGATCCGACTGGCGCATGAGGAAAAACTGTTTCGCATTGCCGATGACGGCGGAGCGGATGCGCGAGGCGCGGAAGCGCGCGTATTGCTGCACGACGCTCACCGCCCAGCAGTTGAATTTGCGCAACTGCGCGTAGCTCTCGGCGACGATTCGCTCGCCGCCGGGCACATCGAGGAACCGCGCCAGCTCCTCGAAAACGACCCGCTTCCTCTGCGCCCGCGGCAGCGCGAGGATGTGCTGGCGCACGAGTCCACTCACGAGGAGGCCGACCGCCGCTTTCAATTCGACCGCTTGCTCCGGGATGAAGCCCAGCTCGAAGTGGGCGACTTTGCCGTGCAGGGAAACGTTGGTCACCCCGTCGAAGAGCCGGCCGTAGTGGCCGTCGGCGCTCCACGCCCGCAGCAGCGTCGCGAGCCGGTCCGTCTCATCCTTGGCGTGTTCGGGAAACCGCGCGTAAGCCAGCAATTCGACCAGGGCACCGTGGGTCGGAAAATCCTCCGGGGCGAAGAAGGCGCACGCGGTCTGCGCCACGAGCCGCTCGGTGGCCGGTTCCTGGGCGAATCGCGTGACGTCCTCCTCCGTGAGTTCGGCCAGCAGCGCCTGGGCCTCGTCGTCGTTGCGCGCACGCCGGTCGCGAAACTCCACAAAAGCCTCCAGCGGCGTCGCGCCGGTGGGCATCCCTTCGCGCCAGCGATGCACCGCGACGGCCAAACGGCGCACGTCCTCGGCTTGGCCGGCGTTGCGCCGTGACCAGTCGAGGTGGGCGTCGCGATAGAGCTGGTGCAGGTATTGGGCAAGTTGCGCCTGCCGGAGCGCCAGTCGCTCGCCCGATTCGGGTTCGCCGACCATGCGCGCCAGCAACGCGACGGCGGTCGCGAGATGAAGCTGCGTGAGCGGGAGCGCGCGGGTGTCGAGATAGTTAAAGGTGAGGGGAGCGTCCGGGTGGACGATGATGGGCCTCTCGCCCATCTGTTCGGTGAACCGCTTGTAGGAAAGCCCTTCCTCGACGATGAAGGTGTAGTCGAAATGCGCGGCGGTTTGCAGGAGCAAATCGTGCATCGTCTCGGACTTGCCGGCGCCGGTCATGCCGAGCACCACGGCGTGTTGCGGTGAGCCGCCCGTCTGCGTGCTGACTCCGACGAGATTGCCGTGGCTGCCGTCGTAGATCGCCTCGGCGGTGGCGAGGGCGCCGACAAACGTCGCGGAGAAGGGGAGCAGGTCCGCGAGGTAGGCGTCTTCCGCGTAGAGTTCACGGTGCCGGTAGGACGAATGGGTCCAGCCCGGCCAGGTCCCGAAAAACAGTTTCTTCGCCGTGGTGGGCAGTGCGCATTCGATATATTGCGCTCCGTCCATCGCATGAACCGCGGCCTGCACCGCCGCAAGTTTCTCGCGGAGAGCCTCGCGGGTTGGTGCCCAGACCCGGATCAGATAGGTGACATGAAACGGTCGGGCGAAACCGCCGCTGAGTGCCTCAACCTTTCGTTCTTTTTTGCGCAAGGCGACGAGCAGTGACGGACGGGGTTGGTCGGTATATTCGCCCCGCAGGCGCTCGGCCGCCCGCTCCTCGCGACGCACTTCCTGCCGGGCCTCGGCGGGCGCGACGTTGACCGTGACCGCGTAGTCGAGGAACGGCAGCCCCGTCAGGTGCGTGACGATGCCTGGCCGCGTCCGTTGCGGCCAGCGGGAGAGCGCGAGGATCGCATGGTGATGGCCATCGAGGAAAAAGCCGCCGTCCGTCTGGCCCACGCTTTCGCTATGCCAGCAGTTTTCCTGAATCGTGAGCGCCGGGTCGAAGACCCCGGCCGCGTCATCGGCCGTGCGCCGCGCGAAGCTGGGATTGAGAAAGCTGCGCACGCAGGCGCAGTGGGCCGCGTCATCCATCGGGGCGACGATGGTTTCGGGTCCGAACACCGAGCGCAGGGTGCCAGCGAACTCCCCGAACTGCGCCGACATTTCCGCCAGCACCGCCGCGTAGTGCGTGGTCAGACCGTCGTGGGTGCGGGCGTTGCCCGAGTAGGCGCTGACTT
>CAYVDZ010001013.1:0-2285 GCA_964450575.1 uncultured Opitutus sp. | reverse complement strand
GCCCCGTCGACGTGCATGCCATCAATCATCACGGCACGCCCGACGGGGCGAATGCGTTTTTTCTCAGCGTTCTGCAGCCGCGGGTGCATGTGCTGTCTGTATATGCGGCGAGCCAGCCGGGCCCAGATGTCATGCGGCGAATGTTGTCGCCGCGCATCTACCCGGGGCCGCGCGATATTTTCCTGACGAATGCGGCGTGGCCGGGTCGGCCGGAGCACTTGCTGAAACTATATGGCGAAACCGAAACCGCGTGGTTGTTGGATCGGATTCGCGAGGTGGCGTCGAGCCAGGGGCACGTCCTCGTGCGGGTCGAAGCCGGTGGGGCGCGCTATCAGGTGATCGTGATTGATGATAGCGAGGCGGCGGGAAATGTCCTTTCCGTTCACGGGCCGTATCCTTCGCGCGGTACCCCTTAGCTTCGGCATCGCCTCCGTCCTCCTTCCCGATTTCGATTTTCGTTCCGCATGACCTTGCCCGCCTCCCTGCTGCGTCTCACGCTCGCCGTTCAATTAATCAGCGTCGGCTTCGCCGCGACTGCGGAGTTGGAAGATCCGCACCGCCGGGCCGCGCTGCCGGAGTTTCAGGTCATCCCGGCGGCGACGGCGGATGAATTAACTCCGGCCAATCCGATTGATTACGCGGCCTTCGCGGGCTGGACACGCTCGCAAGGCGACAATGGGAGCCGGCGCTATTCCACGCACACGCAGATCAACAAGGGGAACGTCCGTGACCTCGAGGTGGCGTGGACGTACCGGGCGGGCGATGGCCAGACCAACCTTCAGAGTACGCCGATCATTGTCGACGGCCTGCTTTATGCGCCCACTCCGGGTCGGGCCGTGGTTGCAATCGATGCGGCCACCGGCGAAGAGCGCTGGCGCACGCCCATCACCGGCCTGCGTAGTCGTTTACAGGATACGCCGGCGCGGCGGGGCATGGTTTACTGGCCCGGCGACGACCGGCACGCGGCGTGTATTCTCTTTGGTGCCGGCGAGTGGATTTATGCCTTGAATCCCAAGACGGGTGAGCCGGTTCCGGGTTTTGGTGAACAGGGCCGCGCGCCGATTCCGACCGGAGCAACGGCCGCGGGCGCGGTTTACCAGCATGTGTTTGTCACCACTGGTTTGAGCGGCGATATCTATGGCTATGATGTCCGCACGGGCGAAACGCTCTGGCGGTTTCGCTCGGTGGCCCGGGGCGAAGACTTCGGCTCGGAAACCTGGGATGGTCCGCAGGCGGGCGCCAACGGCTGGAGCGGCCTCGCGATGGACGATGCCCGCGGGATCGCCTTTATCGCGCTCGGCGCTCCCCGACCCGACATGGTCGGCGTTGGCCGGCACGGAGATAATCTCTTCAGCAATTGTATCCTGGCTTTGGATGCGCTGACCGGCCGGAGGCTCTGGCATTTCCAGGACATCCGTCATGATATCTGGGATCTCGATCTGTGTACGCCGCCTAATCTGGTGACGATTGTGAAGGACGGCCGCCGGATCGATGCGGTGACCAGTGCCTCGAAGGGCGGACACTTGCTCCTGATCGACCGCATGAGCGGCAAACCAATCTTTCCGTTCCGCTTGCGGCGCGCGCCGGTTTCCGTCCTTCCCGGAGAGCGCACTTCGCCCTACCAACCCGACCCGGTGCTGCCCGAGCCGATCTCGCAGATGGAGTTCAAGCCGGAGTATATAACCGATCGAACGCCAGAGGCGCGGGCCTTTGTCGAAAGCATCGTCGCCCGCTCGACATACGGGTTTTTCGAGCCCTTCACCGAAGGGAAACCGAATCTCTTCATTGGCTCGCGAGGAGGCGCCGAGTGGTCGGGCGCCGCGGTTGATGTGCCCACCGGCCGGCTTTATATCACGTCGAATCGCTGGGTTTCGAAAATTACGGTGGTGACGAACGACGAACGCGAACGTGATCCCAAGCATCCACCGTCGGCCGGCGAACGCCATTATACCCAGCATTGTGCTGCCTGCCATGGACCGACGCGTCAGGGCATCGGCATGGTGCCACCGTTGGTGGGGCTCAAGGCGCGCTCGACGGATGCCCACGTGATCGAGTTGCTCGATAAGGGACGCGGAGCGATGCCGCCGAATCTGTTGATGAATGACACGGAGCGCACGGAGCTGCTCGATTTCCTGTTTCGGCGTAACCAGCCTCCGACACGGCCTGCCGCCGCGGAGATGGCGACGCCGGGTCGGCCGCAGTATATGTTTGGCGGATTTGGTTTTCTCACCGATCACGAAGGTTATCCCGGTATCAAGCCGCCGTGGGGACTGCTCAATTGCTAC
>CAYVDZ010001012.1:0-2291 GCA_964450575.1 uncultured Opitutus sp. | reverse complement strand
GCTTCGAGGCCTTCGAGTTTACCGAGCTTCGACGCGTCGTAGGTTTCGGAGATGGCAGGTTGGTCGCGGGGCTGGGAGCGTCAGGAACGTCGGACATGAAGTGGTTTCGCGATGGATTAAGAGGCCGAAAATCAAAGGGCAAAAGTCTAGGAGAACGCCCGGGGTGGCGAGGGTTTTTTGTTAAAAAAACCGGGGGTCTAAGGGCCATTCCTTCGCGTTTGCAGGCCTACGGCGATCAGGGCCTTATGGGGTGCAGGGAACGAAGGCCCCGGCTTTTAGGGGCAGGAAACGGGTGTTCCGCGTTTACGGAGGGTGCCCTCAATCGGTTTGAATCCTGGCGTTGACCGCCCCAGGCCGGCCGCCGCACTATCATCCGGTATGCCGAACCCTGTGATTCAAGCCCTGTTAATCCTGCAAGATCGCGATTTGAAACGGCTTGGTCTGGAGGCGCAGTTGAAGCAAGTGCCCGGCGATATTGCGCGGATTGAACAGCGGATTGCCGCGGAAAAGGCGGCGATCGAGGCGGCGCGCATCGAGGTACGCGATCTGGAGCTCAAGAAAAAGGCGTTGGAGAGTGACATCGGTGTGGCCGGCGAGAAACTCGCGCGGTACAGGACCCAGCAGGTTACTGTCCGCAAGAATGAGGAGTACCAGGCGCTTGGGCACGAAATTGAGACCACGCAGGCCAAGATCGGCGAACTCGAGGGCCAGGAGTTGGAGGTCATGTACGCGATCGATGAGGCCAAAAAACGATTTGTCGCGGCTGAAGCGGAGCTGAAAGCCAACATCTCTGGCCACGAATCGCGGATTAGAACCCTGCGGGAACGCGAGGCGAGTCTGACCGCCGAGCTGGCTTCTGCGCAGGGGGATGTTGCGACGGCGCGGGGACCCGTCGACCCGATGAAGCTGCGAATCTATGACCGAATCGCGGCGCGGAATATACCGGTGGTCGTGGCGATCCACGCCGGGAAGTGCAGTGGGTGTCACCTGAAAGTCTCGAGCGAGGTCGATTCAGCGGCCCGGGGCAAAGTCACGGATGCCGTTGCCCAGCTTCCGACCTGCGATCAGTGTGGACGCATCGTGTATTGGGAAGCGTGAGGCCGGGGTGTCGCGCGCTCGGAGCGTCCCACGCGATGCCGCGGAAGAGGACTACTCCGGGAAACGGCTTGCCTGCATCCCGGCGGGCTTTCAGTCCTGCGTTGCCCCGCGTGCGTGGCGCGTCGTTGCGCGCCGGTGCAGGGATTGGCTCCTGAACCCCTCCTCCCAAACTTATGTTACCCTACACCCGTCGTGAATTCGCGAAGCTCACCTTGGCTGCGCTCCCTGCCGCCGGACTTCTATCAGCGGTGAACCCGCTTCGTGCCGCCGCGTCCGCGGGCGCCAAGCCGAATTCGAAGTTCGCCGGGGTTCAGATCGGCCTCAATGTTCCTTACAGCTTTAAAAACCCGAGCATGAGCGGTGACGAGGTTCTCGCCAATTGTCTCCAACTCGGCCTGAGCGCGGTGGAATTACGCGCGCAGCCCGTTGAGGCCTTTCTCGGCGCTCCCACCAATCTGGTGGGATCGAAGAGCGCGGTTGCGGTCGGCGGCGCGGCGCAGTCGAATGCCGAACTCCTGCGGAAGTGGCGCGCTTCAGTCTCGCCTGATCGCGCGAAGGAGTTTCGTCGCAAGTACGAATCGGCAGGCGTGCTCATCGAGATCATGAAGCTCGATAACCTGTTCAAGATTTCCGAGGCTGAGCTCGATTATGGTTTTGCGCTGGCGAAAGCGTTGGGAGCCCGGGCGATCTCCAGCGAAATTTCCAAGAGCGAAGAGGAAATGAAACGGGTGGGGAAGTTCGCTGATAAACATCAGTTGATGATCGGCTACCACGGTCATGCGTCCACCACGCCGGAGCATTGGGAGCAGGCGTTCGCGCTCGCAAAATTCAACGGCGCCAACGTCGACATCGGGCACTTTGTCGCCGGAAACAACGTTTCTCCCGCGGCGTTCATGAAGAAACATCATGCGCGGATCACCCACGTTCACATCAAGGACCGGAAGAAGGAGAACGGGCCCAATCTGCCCTTTGGCCAGGGCGACACGCCCATCATCGAGATTCTCCGGCTGATTCGCGACAACCGCTGGAATATCCAGGCGACCATTGAGTTTGAATATCCCGTGCCGGCGACGTCGGACCGCATGACCGAGATCGGCCGTGCCATCAAATATTGTCGCGACGCCCTGGTCTGAGATTGGGATAATGGGAAGGAATGACGCCCTGCCCACCTGCCGGCTTGCGTTGCGGAGGCG
>CAYVDZ010001011.1:0-2293 GCA_964450575.1 uncultured Opitutus sp. | reverse complement strand
CAATCGTGTGGACCAGCGCAAGCGCCTCGCGAATCTCGTGCCACAAAACCGAGCTATCCCCGTTGCCCAGGATGGTCGCGAGCAAATCGAGCACCGGGGCGTCTTCATGCGCCAGGCCAGGAATCGGCCAGGCGAGCACCGCCCGGGTCAACTCGACCGTCTCGAAGCGATGCTCGGTCCGCGGTGCCAGTTGGGACGGCTCATCCGGCACCAGAACCGGCGCCAGTCGCACCCGCGGGGCGCGCCCGAAATGCTCCTCCACCGCGGCCCGGGTTGCGACCGGATCGATGTCGCCGACGACGACCACCACGAGGTTGTTCGGCACGTATCTGGATTTATAATACCCCTCGAGGTCCTCCCGCGTGACGGCGGAAAACACGTCCTGGTGGCCGATGATCGGTTGCCGGTACGGATGCTCGTGAAACGCCGTGGAAAAAAGCGTGTCCCAGAGCCGGTTGTCCGGGTCGTCCTTGGTCATCGCGATCTCGCGCAGGATCACATCCTTTTCCTTGGCCACCTCGTCCGCGGGCAGCGTCGAATTCAACACGGCATCCCCGAGCAGATCGAGGGCGACACCGGTGTGTTCGCTGGGCAGATCAATATAGTAAACGGTCCGGTCGAACGTCGTATACGCATTGATATAACCGCCGTGCGCCTGAACTGTCGCGCTGATATCACGTCCGGCGCGCCGCGTCGTGCCCTTGAAGAGCATGTGTTCCAGATAGTGGGAAAGCCCGGCACCCAAGTGTTCGTTTTCGTGAATGCTCCCGGTTTTAACCCACACCTGAACGGAGGCCAACGCGGCAGAGGTGTCGCGTTTCATGATCAGCGTCAGACCGTTGGCGAGCACACACCGCTCGACCGGCTCGCGCCAGAAGGTGTCTAACAAGCGAAAGTCGGCGGAGAGAGAAAATGATTTGGGCATGGAAAAAGAGAAGCTCGCCCTTGGGGTGAGCAAGGAAAGGCAGTGAGGCAGAGTTGAAACTTAGGCCGCGCCAAACGCTTCGGCGGCGGACGCGCCCCGCGTGCGACGAGAGGGTTGAAACGGTTTCACAAAGGCGTCCTCGAAATCGAAGATATCCGAAAAGTCTTCCCGCCGATCATTTTCGGTTTTCGAGAAGACGTTGTACTCGATCAGATTGAAAACGAGGTCACCGAAATCGCGGCAGCGGCGGACACCCCAAGCGTTGAGTACGGTTTTCGCCAGCGGACCGTATTGGTCCAAAGCGTAGGCGCGAAGGCCATCGAGCAGCTCGGGACCGCTCACATGACGCGACTTCTCTGTCCGGCCTCCATCTTTTTTACGCAAGTCCTTGACGGTGTGGTCCAATCCCACGCGGACGAAGTCGTAGGCCTTTCGGTCAAAACGACGGTCTTCCTTGCAGATTAGGGTGATGATCTCACTGAAATCAGGATTTTGCATTGCTCAGGCGCGGACGTTGGCACACCCGCGAACGCGCTGCAACCCCGCGCGAAGCACCAATCGTATGCGTGTTATTGCTGATGAATTTGTACTGGGAAATCTCCTATACCCGGTCATAACGTTGTAAAAATGATTGCTTCTACCCAGACCAATTACCCCATGGCGGTTTCGGCAAAGGCGGCCGAAACCAAAATCCCGGTCGAAATCGCCACCGCCAAACTCAAGGCCGCCGGCCTTCGAATCACCCAACCCCGCCTCTCGATCCTCGCCGCTCTTTCCGCCCGCGGGCAACCCTGCACAATTGAGCAACTGCATCAGGACGTCGGCCATGATAACTGCGATCTGGTGACGGTTTACCGCTGTATGGCGGCGTTTGAGGAGATCGGTCTCGCGCGCCGGGCCTTCTTCCACAACGGCACGGCCCTCTACGAAATCAATCTCGGCCAGCCCGCCCGCTTTCATCTCTACTGCAAGGCCACCAATCAGGTCGTCGAATTGGATTCCGACACGACCGCCGAACTCAGTCGCGCCGTTGCCAATGTCCAGGAAACGTTGCGTTCACGGGGTTATGGGGAGGTGGCACATTTGGTTGAGTTCTTCGGCATCGCTCCACCCGCTACCCGCATGAACCCGGCTCCATCTGTCGAGTTCGAACGCAGCTGATTTCAGCTTAACCAACCCTTCAGGCCCGGCAGGGCGCGGGCAAAATGCCCGCGCCTTTTTTGTTTCCAGGGAGGAGGAGCGCCACCCCGGCCGCGCGCACCGGACGACGCGGCGGTCGCCCCTTCACGTCCCTTATTTTGCGGCAGCGAAGTTAGCGTTCACCTGTTCCCAGTTTACGATGTTCCAGAAGGCGGCGATGTAATCCGC
>CAYVDZ010001010.1:0-2294 GCA_964450575.1 uncultured Opitutus sp. | reverse complement strand
AGGATCGAACGCAGCACGGTTTCCTTCCACGCTCCCACCGTTGGCCAGTGGGCGCTTCCGATAAGATTCTGCACCCGGTCCTTCACCGCCGTGATTTCGGCGGCCAAGCTCTTGAAGTGGGCTTGGGTATCCATTGTTCGACGTCTACCTTGTCACCATCACCGACACTCGAACTTGAAGTCGTTTCACAGCAAACTAAGCTGCGAATCGTCCGCCGGCGCGACCGTGATCTTCTTCTTCGGCTTGGCTTGTGGCGCAGGCAGCGAGACCGTCGAGTCATCGCTTTCGAGCTTCGCGAGGATCGTCTTCGCGCGATCGATGACGCTGAGCGGCAAACCCGCGAGGCGAGCGACCTGAATACCGTAGCTGCGGTCGGCTGCTCCGGGAATCACGCGGCGCACGAATACGATTTCGTCGTTCCATTCCTTCACCGCGACGGAGAAATTACGCAGGCGCAGCAGGTGTTTATCGAGCTGCGTGAGTTCCTGATAATGCGTCGCGAACAGCGTCCGCGGCCCGCGTTCCGGCGAGCGATGTAGGTGCTCGACCACTGCCCACGCAATCGAGAGTCCGTCGTACGTCGAGGTGCCGCGACCGATCTCGTCGAGGATGATCAGCGAGCGATCCGTGGCGTTGTTGAGGATGTTCGCAGTCTCGTTCATCTCGACCATGAAGGTCGAATTCCCGCGCGCCAGATCGTCGCTCGCGCCGACCCGGGAAAAGATGCGATCGACCCAGCCGACACGACACGACTTCGCCGGCACCCAGCATCCGACCTGCGCCAGCAACGTGATCAACGCCACCTGGCGGATGTAGGTCGACTTGCCCGCCATGTTCGGGCCCGTCAGGAGCGTGATCTGCGCCTCGTCGCACGACAACAGGGTGTCGTTCGGCACGAACGCGCCACTCGCTCCGCGCGCCGTGGCAGTATCGAGCGAACGTATCATCTGTTCCACGACGGGATGGCGGCCGTCGATAATTTCCAGCACTTCGTCGGCATCGAGCGTGGGGCGGCAGTAGTTCCATTCCCGCGCCAGCAAGGCCCAGCCGGTCAGCACATCGAGTTCGGCCAGCGCGTCGGCGGTTTGCGCGAGCGCAATCGAGTCATCGAGCACTTTGGCCACAAGCGAATTGAACAACTCGAGCTCGCGCGCGAGGGCGTTTTCCTCGGCATGGAAAATCTCCTTTTCCTTCTGCTTGAGCGATTCCGTGACGTAGCGTTCGCCGCCCACCGTCGTCTGCCGCCGGATGTAATCCGCGGGCACGAGGTGGAGATTGGCCTTCGTGATTTCGATATAGTAACCGAAATTATTCGTGAACCTGACTTTCAGACTGCGGATCCCGGTGCGCTCCTGTTCGGTCCGTTCCAGCTCGGAAAGCCAGGTCTTGTTATTGGACGTGAGCGAACGCATCCGGTCGAGTTCAGCGTCGAAACCGCTGCGCACGTAATTCCCGTCGCTCAAATCATTGGGCAACTCGTCGGCCAGGGCCGAGGTCACGAGCTGGCGCAATTCGGGCAGCTCGTGGAGTTGCGCGCAGAGTCCGGCCAGCGATCCGCCGGTCGCACCGGAAAGATCGGACGTGTAGGTTGCGAGGGCGGCCTTGACCGTCGGGATTTGCGTCAGGGTATCGCGGACACCACCGAGTTCGCGCGGATTGCGCAGCCGGTTTTGCAGGCGTCCGAGAATGCGGGGAATGTCGCGAACGGTCCCGAGTAGTTCATGAATCTCGGCGAGGCGCATCGGCTGATGGAGCAGTTCGCCCACCATCGCCTGGCGCCGCTGGATCTCGGGCAGGTCGAGCGTGGGCGACGCGAGCCAGCGTTCCAGCAAGCGGGCGCCGGGCGAGGTGGCCGTGCGGTTGATGGCGTGGAGCAGGGAGCCGTCGCGCGTGCCGCGACTCGAGGTGAAGATCTCCAGATTGCGCAGCGTGGCCGGGTCGAGCAGCAGGGTGCGCGTGCTGCGGTATTCCTGCAGGCCGCGCAGGTTCTCGGGTTTGGCGCAGAGGTTTTCCGTCGCGTAATAGACGAGCGCGCCGGCGGGGCCGAGTCCGGCATGGGAGTGGGAGAGACCGAAGCCCTGCAGGTTCAGGACGCCGAGGGTGTCCATCACGGTCTTCGCGCCACTCGTGGAATCGAAGTGGTATCCAGGAAGTTCGGACGCGAGACGCTCGGAGCAGAACGCGTGCAGCGCGTGCACCGCGGTCTGGTCGTGCGGCGCGGCGGCCCAGCGCTCGCGTTCGCCTTCGACGATCAGCAATTCGGCGGGATCGAGGGCCGTGAGCACGGGGAGCAG
>CAYVDZ010001009.1:0-2295 GCA_964450575.1 uncultured Opitutus sp. | reverse complement strand
TGGCTTCGCTCCCGGGGCACGGCTTGGAACCGGCACTACTGTGGTGGGTCGCGGCCCGGAGCGGGCGATTCCGAGTGGACGGGTCGCACAACGGACCGCGGCTCTGGTGGCCGGGGCGCAGATGGCGTTTGGGCTTTCGCTTCTGGTCACGGCGGGAGCGTCGTTCCCGTTGGCCCTCGCGCTTGCCGGCACGATTTTAATATACGACTGGTTTCATAAGCGCTGGACGGGCTCGGTCGTGCTGATGGCCGGTTGTCGAGTACTGCTGGCACTCACGGTGGCTTCGCTCCCGGGGCACGGCTTGGAACCGGCACTACTGTGGTGGGTCGCGGCGCTGTTTATTTATATCGTGACGCTCAGTCTGCTGGCGCGTTGGGAGTACAAACCGGGCGCACCGGCGGCGAAGCTTGGGCGTGCGGTGGGCGGCCTCCTGGCATTCATTCCGTTAATCGACGCCCTTGCGTTACTGCTGGTGGCAGCATGGATTCCGGCAATGGCTTGCGCAGCGGCGATTCCCCTTGGACGCTGGGCCCAACGTCTCGCCGCCTCCACTTGACCACCCCGCATGGCCGATCGCCCTGATTCGATTTCCCTTCCCATCACGCTTCGGTACGAACACCGGCTGATCTTCACCCGCGATGTGTTCGCGCCGGAAAACGATGTGCTGGCCGAAGTGCTTACCCCGCGCGAACCCGGGGAAAGCGTGCGGGCGATGGTCTTCTGGGACGCCGGGTTGGACACGCCGTTTCCGGGCCTGGAAGCGCGGATTGAAGCGTGGTTTGCCACCCACGAGAATCGGGTCTGCCTGGCTGCGCCCCCGATCGCGATCCCCGGGGGCGAAAGCGTGAAGAACGATTTTCACCAGCTTGAACACGTCTGGTCCGCGATCAATTCCGCATGCATGTGCCGGCATTCGTACGTCATCGCGATTGGGGGCGGAGCAGTGCTCGACATGGTGGGATTTGCCGCCGCCACCGCCCATCGCGGGATCCCGCTGGTTCGCTTGCCGACGACGAGCCTGAGTCAGGGCGATGGCGGAGTCGGCGTGAAGAACGGCGTAAACTATTTCGGGAAAAAGAACTGGCTCGGTTCTTTCGGAGTGCCACATGCGGTGGTCAACGATGTGACGTTCTTGCACGGGCTGCCGTTGCGAGACCGGCGCGCGGGATTGATCGAGGCGGTGAAGGTGGCGCTGATTCGCGACGCCCGGTTTTTCGAGTTTATCGCGGCCCGCGTCGATGCGCTGGCCCGGTTTGAATGCGAGCCGTTCGAGGCTGTGATTCGCGAGAGCGCGCGCCAGCATATCGAGCACATCGCAACCGCCGGTGATCCGTTCGAGCGCGGGTCGGCGCGTCCGCTGGATTTCGGACACTGGGCCGCGCATAAGCTCGAGCAGATGTCGGCGTTTCAATTCAGTCATGGTGAAGCGGTCGCGATCGGCATGGCCCTCGATCTGATTTATGCGCGCCGGAGCGGTTTGCTGCCGGAGCCGATCGCGGAGCGAATTCTCGGTATTTTGCAGCGGTTGGGTTTCACGCTGTTTGCGCCGGTGTTGGACGCGCGCGGGGCGGATGGCCGGCGGATTGTGGTCAGTGGGCTCGACGAATTTCGGGAGCACATGGGCGGTCGGCTCACCATTCCGATGGTGCGTGCTCCGGGTAACCGCGTGGAGGTGCACGCGATGGACGCTACCATCGTCGAGGCGGCGTTGGGTGAATTGAAAGCGCGTTATGGGTAAACGCTCACGCGCGTGATGTGGCCCGACTGTTTGCCATGAGTGCCCCGGACCGCACGGCCGTCCTCAATGTTGTCGGGCTCACGCCGCAGCTCCTCGGCCCGCACACGCCGCGTTTGCAGACGGCGGCGCAGGCGGGCGGGCTGATTCGGGTGCGGCCGGTTTTGCCGGCGGTGACGTGCACCGCGCAGAGCACGTATCTTACGGGTTTCCCGCCCAGCGGACATGGGGCGGTGGCCAACGGCTGGTATGATCGCGAGCTTGCGGAACATCACTTCTGGAAGCAATCGAACCACGTGGTGCACGGAGAGAAGCTGTGGGAAAAATGTCGGAGTGCGCGTCCCGGTTTCACCTGTGCGAAACTGTTTTGGTGGTACAACATGTACTCGACGGCCGACTGGTCGATTACTCCGAGGCCGATGTATCCGGCGGATGGGCGCAAAGTCTTCGATGTGTATTCGCATCCGATGGCGATTCGCGATGAGATCAAACGCGAGCTCGGCCCCTTTCCATTTCCCGCTTTTTGGGGCCCGCTCGCTGGCATTGCTTCGTCCGAGTGG
>CAYVDZ010001008.1:0-2297 GCA_964450575.1 uncultured Opitutus sp. | reverse complement strand
ACCGTCATCCGATACGACACGGATGGTCCTTACCGGCTGAGCGTCACCCAACTCGCGGGCGCCAGTTTTCTCGAACCATCATCCTATAATTTTCAGCGCGTCGATCTGACCAACGAGAGCGGTTCCGAGACGGAATCGGATGTCGGCTTTAACGCCCGCTTCAATCTGGCGGCAACGACTCCCGCCTATGTGAAGTTGGGCGCGTTGTTCAAAGGCAAGGAAAAGGATTCCGAAGGCGAGGTATCGGAGCTGACCACCGCGCCGTCGACTTTCACTTTCGCCAATCTGGCCGAGCCAGCCGGCGACTATCCGTATCTGCGGGTTCCGCGCCTCAGCACCGCGGCGGTGAAAGAGGCCTTCTACAGCAATCGCTCCGCCTTCACCGGCAGCCGGGTTTTCGAGGATAGCGAGTTTGAGGATTTCTCCCTGACGGAGGATGTGCTTGCCGCCTACATGATGAGCAGTGTCACGTTCGGAAAATTAAACGTCATCGGTGGTGTTCGCGTGGAGCGCACCGAGTTCGAAACCACCGGGCGTGTGCTCGACCTCGGCAATGAAACCGCGTTCTCCTCCAAGGCCTCGCGCAATTACACGAACTGGCTGCCCGGCGTCTATCTGCGCCACGATGCCACGAAGAATCTCGTGTTTCGCACCTCGTGGTCCAATTCGCTCGCCCGGCCCTCATTTGGCGACACGGCCTTCCGCAGCCTCGTCAACAACGACGATCTCGAGATCACGCGGGGCAATCCGAATCTCAAGGCCCTCGAATCCGTCAACTGGGATGCCTCGGTCGAATACTACCTGCCTTCCCTGGGCCTGCTTTCGGCCGCGGTTTTTCACAAGGAGATCAAGAATTTTTCCTATGAGTTCGAGGATCCCACGCCGCTCGTCATCAACGGGGAGTCATATGACCTCACCACCTACGCCAACGGTTCGGAGGGTTCGATCACGGGTCTTGAACTGGCTTACCAACAGCAGTTCCGTTCGCTGCCCGCGCCGTTCGATGGCTTTGGCGTCATGGCCAACATCACCTTTCTGGACAGCGAGGCGACATATCCGACTCGTCCCCGCGAGGCCGTGCCGTTCATTGGCCAGTCCGATCAGGTCGGGAACGTTGGGCTGACTTATGAGAAAGCAGGTCTGTTTGTCCGGCTCGCGCTCAATTTCCGCTCCGAGCGCCTGCGCGAAGACGAACCGCTGGGTGGCAGCGCGCCGCAGGATCTTTTTGTGGACGACTTCGAGCAGCTTGACCTGACGGTCCGGTACAAGCTCTCCCGCAACTGGGAGGTCTACACGGAATTTCTCAACCTGACCGAAGCGCCCTTCCGGGTTTTCCTCAAAAGCGATAACGGCCAGGGCAAACGTCTGGGCCAGGTGGAGGAATACGGCTGGAGCGCCAACTTTGGCGTGCGCTGGAAACTCTGAGACCAACCTTGGGTCCGGAATACGCCGTGACGCCATGGGGCAGTAGGACAGGCCCCGTCCCGTGGCGCGAACCCGTGTTGGAAAAAAATCCGGCAGATAAGTCGGCAACCAGCCATAGAACGCGGCCGTTCCGGCGGCGTTGAGGTTTCTTTGCGTTGATTCAGTCGCGTAGTTCGTTACGAGACCGTCCCCGCATGAAGATCACTTATCCCGCCCGGAACCAGGTATCGATTTGGATCGGGGCGTTTACCGACGACGACGATTTCGATCTCGCAGCCGAGCAGGACGTCGAGGCGCGGCTAAACTTACCGGAGGAACTGAGTGCGATTTCCGAGGTGGCGTATGACGAAGAAGCGACTTCGATCCGGGAATTGCTGGAAGGGTTTTCCGGCTGGAAGAACTTCGTCGATGACGCCGTGGCCGCGGCCGAAAAAGCCAACGTCAAAAACGCCAATGCCGCTTTGGTGTGTTATCACCTCCGCTGCAGCGAGGCGCCGACCGCATGGGGCAATTTGATTTTTCTCGGCAGCTTTCTGGTGCCGGACCTGGCCTGATCAACGCGGTCCGCACGACCGGCGGGATGCATGACCTTTAAACTGCCGGGTTCTGAAACTTCAGGTGAATGGCGTCTATTTCCGCGAGGACAGCCTCCGGAAGTTCCACCGCCGCCGCATCGATGTTCTCCTTTAACTGGCCCACGGTGGTGGCGCCGATGATCGTACTCGCGACGAACCAGCGGCTGCGCACGAAAGCAATGGCCAGCGTCGCCGGACTCAGGCCGTGACGCGCGGCGAGACCGGCATAGGCCTCCGCGGCTGCGGCCACATTCGGTTTATCATAGCGCTGACCGAACGGCGGAAACACCGTCAACC
>CAYVDZ010001007.1:0-2299 GCA_964450575.1 uncultured Opitutus sp. | reverse complement strand
GCGAATAACCTGCTCCAGGAGGCGGCGCGGACGGTGGACAGCGACAATCCGGAGTTATTGCTGGATTATGCGTCGGCGGCGTACGCGGTGGGCAATGCTCCCGCGGCGGAGACGGCCTTGCGCCGGGCCCTGGAGTCCAAGGCTATCACGCCGACCCGGGCAGCTGCGGCACGCCCCTTCCTCGAAATGGTCGCCTACAGCGCCAACCCGGAATCCAGTGCCGTTGCGCCGCAATTGGCGGCGACGGCGCTGAAAGCCGATGCGGCGGACGTTGCGGCGTTGTTTACGCTGGGATTGGCCAGCGAGCAGAAAGGCGATTTGAGTGCGGCGAAAGAGAACTACGAGGCGGCGCTGCGGGCGAATCCGGAGTTTGCGCTGGCGCAGAAGCGCCTGGCGGTGATCTACGCGTTTGAGCCGAGTGAAGCGCAGAAGGCGCAGGAGCTGGCGACGAAAGCCCGGGCGGCGTATCCGAACGATGCGGAAGTCGCCAAGGCGCTGGGCATCGCGTCGTATCGGCAGAAGAATCACACGCGGGCGGTGACCTTGCTGGAAGAAGCGCTGCGTCAGCGGCGCGACGACGCGGAAGTTCACTATTTCCTCGGAGCGGCGCAATTGGAGCTCAAACGCACGGCGGACGGCAGGAAGTCGATCGAGCGCGCCCTGGAGCTGAAGTTAAGGGCGGATTTGGCGACGGAGGCGAAGAAAATGATGGCGGAAAATTGAGAAAGCAGGAAATTGGAAAATCGGGAAACGGCCGAGCCAACCGCAGATGGCGCGGAGGGAGCGGATAAATCCGGATAAGTGAAACAGACATTCCTGTCTGTCCTCTGAAACCGGCAGCCGGGAACCGGCCGGCCAAGATCCCGCGAAGCCAAGGCAACAGGCAGGAATGCCTGTATCACCCTCAATCCGCGTGGCCATAGGCTCGAAAGTGATACTCACTTTTCCAGCGTTTCTTCTTTGTCGTCCTTCTCCTTCTCCGAGCGTCCACGTGCGGAACGTAACTAATGAAGGATCGCCCACCCCACCTCGGATTGTCATTGCGAAGGAGGCTTGGCGACTGCGGCAATCCATACCGTCGTCATTACGCCCGTCTGAATGCATGGATTGCCACGCCCCCGTTCCTCGGACTCGCAATGACAAATGCGGTCGCCATCGAGCCGAGAACCCGGAATGACTCGAACTTTTTAACCGCCGATGGCACGGAGATGGCGGATGAGGAGGATAGGACATCGAACCCAAAACCTTTTTAACGCGGAGCGCGGAGGACGCGGAGTCGATCTATACTTTCCGATTATAATGACTTGGCTTGCTCCGCGTTCTTCGCGCTCTCCGCGTTTCAAGATCGGGACGGGTTGTTGCAAGAGTAAGAAGACTGCAAACAAGCTCGGGCGCTACCCGCCACAGGGTTTTCCGCTCTCCCGATTTTCTACTTTTCCCAACTTTCCGCGTCATCCGCTCCCTCCGTGTAATCTGCGGTGGTTTGATCTCTGTTTCCGTTGTTATCTCCTGTAAAAGATGTCCGGGGCTTGGGGATCGAAACGATAGAACCTTCAGACCCCAATCCCATCCAATACCGTTTTACAGGAGGTCGCAAAGAGCGCAGAGACAGAAAATCGGGAAACGTAGAAAATCGGGAAATTGAGAAACGTTCGATCATCCGCGAGATCCGTGTAATCCGCGGTTAAAAAGTCCGGGTTTCTGTTTTCCGATTTTCCGCCGTCCCCTTTCCCGATTTTCCGATAGTTGTGGCCAATCGCTTGGGATCGAACTCCTGCCTTTTGCCTTATCTCTCCCACTCTGCGACCTCCTGTTAAGTCCGCGGTTTGGGGATCGAACGATCGACCGCACCGTGGCGATGGAGACCCGGATTTTAAACCACGAAAGACACGAAAAGGGAAGGCAACAGGCAGGGATGCCTGTGTCACTCGATCGCGTTCATTAGAGAAGCGTTCCCTCCTGCCTTGGTCCTACCTGACTTTGCTTTCAATGCGAAAAGTGAGGTTTGACCCCATGACCACTTCGGATCGCCACCCCTTTTTTTGCGACTTCTGCGCCTTTTTGCGGCCAACAATCTTCTGATCTATTTTCAGCTCTCAGGTTTCAAATTTTAAGTTTTCGTAACTGCTCAGGCGGAACAAGCCACTTCAGTCCTTCCGAGGTCCGGGGAGCGCACGCGTCTCGCGTGCTATCGCCGGCGTCTCGCCGGGGATGAGGAGGAGAATCGCTCCCAGCGGGCGGGGGCCGCGTCGGAGGGTTCGGGCGAGGACGCCCGAACCGACACGCGAGACGCGTGTGC
>CAYVDZ010001006.1:0-2304 GCA_964450575.1 uncultured Opitutus sp. | reverse complement strand
CGATGGACCCTGGCGGCGGCGGAAAGTCTCACGTGCGGTCGGGTGCAAGCTCGCGTGGGCGAGCTATCGGGTGCGTCGACCTTTTTTCTGGGCGGCATCACGGCCTACGGACTTGAACAGAAGGTGCAGCATTTGGGCGTCGATCGGGGTGAGGCGGAGCGCGCGAACTGCGTGTCGGCGTTGGTCGCGGAGCAGATGGCGTGCGGCGTGGGTCGCTTATTTGATTCCGATTTGGGCATCGCCACGACGGGTTATGCAGAACCCGCGCCCGGTCACGACGTGGCGGAGCCCTTTGCCTGGTGGGCGCTCGCGCATCGTGCGCCTGGTGGGAAGGAATTTCTCGCCGTGAAAAGCGGACGCATCGAGTGTCCCGGCGCGACGCGAATCGAGGTGCAGACCCGGGTGGCGGATATTGTACTCCAGCAGTTGCTGGAGTACTTGGCGCAAGCGCGTTGATCGTGGCCGCCTACGAAGACGCGCGGAGGTAAAAACCTAGCGAGGCGTAGCCTCAGATCATTGAGGTTCAAACATCGATCAACCGCGGATTACGCGGATGGAGCGGATGGTTGGAGGTATTCTCGGTCTTATCCGCGAGATCGGCGTAATCCGCGGTTAAAAAATCTGAGTTTGGACGATCAGAATTCCGCGGTGCCCGGCGTGCGGGCGAACGGGATTACGTCGCGGATATTTCCGACGCCGGTGACGAACATCAGCATCCGCTCGAAGCCCATGCCGAAGCCGGCGTGGGGTACGGTGCCGAAGCGCCGCAGATCAAGGTACCAGTCGTACTCTTTTTCCGGCAAATGGTGATGCGCCATGTTCTCGCGCAGCACCTCGAGCCGCTCCTCGCGCTGGCTGCCGCCAATGATTTCGCCGATGCCGGGCACGAGCAGATCCATCGCGGCGGCCGTTTTGCCGTCTTCGTTCACGCGCATGTAAAAGGGCTTCAAGGTGCGCGGATAATTATAGACGGTGACGGGACACTTGAAGTGTTCCTCGGCGAGGAAGCGCTCGTGTTCGCTTTGCAGATTGTCGCCCCATTTGACCGGGTGTTCCCACGCCTTGCCGCTTTGCTCGAGGATGGCGATCGCCTCGGTGTAGCTGCAGCGCTGGAACGGCCGCTCGAGGACGAAGTCGAGCCGCGTGAGCAGCTCCTTATCGACGAACTTGCTGAAGAACTCGAGGTCGGCCGCACAGTGTTGGCGGGCATCGCGGATCAGGTACTTCACGAATTCCTCCGCGAGATCCATGTCGCCCTGCAAATTGCAGAAGGCCATCTCGGGTTCGATCATCCAGAACTCCGCGGCGTGCCGCGATGTATTCGAATTCTCAGCACGGAACGTCGGGCCGAAGGTGTAGACGTTCGACAGCGCGCAGGCGAAGATCTCGGCCTCGAGCTGGCCGCTGACGGTGAGGTACGCTTTTCTGGCGAAGAAGTCTTGTTTGAAATCGACGTCACCTTCCTCGGTCATCGGCGGATGCGAAGGATCGAGGGTCGTGACGCGAAACAACTCCCCGGCGCCCTCGCAATCGCTCGCGGTGATGATGGGCGTGTGGACATAGACGAAGCTCTTTTCCTGGAAGAACTGATGGATCGCATACGCGAGCCGGCTGCGTACGCGGAAGATGGCGCCGAACAGGTTTGAGCGAGGCCGCAGGTGCGCAATCTCGCGGAGAAACTCCAGCGTGTGGCCTTTCTTCTGCAGGGGATAGGTGGCATCCGCTTCGCCGACGATCGTGATTGTTTCGGCGACGACTTCCCATTGCTGGCCCTGACCTTGGGACGGCACCAGTTTTCCCCGGACCTCGATCGAAGCTCCCGTGTGGGCGCGTGCGATGTCGGTGGTGTAATTGGGGAGGGCGGCGTCCGCGATCACCTGAATGCCGCGAAGCGAGGAGCCGTCGTTGATTTCGATAAACGAGAAGGCCTTGGCATCGCGCCGGGTGCGAACCCAGCCTTGCAGGAGAATGGCGTCCATCGGAGCCGTGGCATTCAACGCGTCTTTGACGAGAGTGCGTGACATAGTGGGAAGGTGTTTAAAGAAGCCGTCACGCCGTCGCGACGCAAACCCGGAAGGAAGGGCATTCGGGTTCGAGGTGATACAGACATTCCTGTCTGTTGTCTGGTGCCTTGAGTTTAGGTCCTCTGGCTGCAATTCTAAAGACATAGAACCCCACAGGCAGGAATGCCTGTGTCACCTCCGAATGTTCCCGTAATCTGATGGGGTGTGAACCCCGTGGTGCATTTACCCCAGCCGACGAACCGAAGCTCGATTTCGGAGTCTGCCGGTGGGTATGAAAACG
>CAYVDZ010001005.1:0-2305 GCA_964450575.1 uncultured Opitutus sp. | reverse complement strand
GTCCACCCGGCGCCACGGTTGGAGCGGAGGCGGCGGTGAAAAGGCGTTGCGGCGCGAGCGCGGCGCCGGCGGCGGCTCCGGCTGCCGAGCTCGCGTGCAGTCCATTGAACGCGCCCGAGCTCGCGGAAACTCCGGCGGATGAACCTGCGCCAAAACTCGTCGAGAAGCCGGCGCTCCCGCCGCTGCCAACTCCGACTCCTCCACCGAGTCCAAGATTAAGTCCAATGCCTGCGCCCGCGCCACCACCCGCGCCCGCACTTACTCCGGCGGAGAAACTGGCTGCGGCGCCGATCGTGATCCCGCCGCCGATGGACAGTGAAACGCCGGCGCTCGCGCGCAGGCTTTCGAGTCCGTTGGCGGACGCGATTACCCTGGCGGCAAACGGATTTCCTGCGTCGGTCGCGAGTTGAGACGGGTTCCCTCCAGGAACCACGAGCGCATCGTTGCCCGCGCCGCCACTTTCGCCCCCCGCTTGATCGAATTGGTAATTCGGTTGCGACATCGACAACGCGACGACCGCCCGCAGGGGCACGCCGTTGGCGGAAAAAAAGTCCATTGTCTGTTTAAACGAGTCGACGATGCCGGTGAAGCTGAACGCGCCCCACTCGAATGTAACCATCGGTGGCGCTTGCGGCGGGCCCTCCGGTCCGCCGGTGCGCTCGGGTGGCCGCAGCATCAACTCGACCTTGTTGGTCTTGCCGCGCACGTCATCACCGCTGTCGGTGGTGTCGAAGGTCAACTCGAGGTTCAGCTTCGCACTGGCGGCTCCCGCGGCCTGTTGGGTTTGCCCGCCTTCACCCTGCGCGTTGATCGTGATCGAATAGTCGAGCGACGCGGGGTTGAAGTCGATCGGCACGGTCGTCTTGCTGCCGTCCGCAGCCGTGTAGGTGAACTGACCTTTGGCAGGTGGGGGTGCGGCGCTCATGCGAGTTTCAACCCTTCGTGGACGAGATGCAGTTCCTCGATCGCGACGTCGCCGCTTTTGGCGTTGAGGTCGGCGGATTTGAATTTCACCGGCAGCGCGCGCTCGAGCTTCCACGTGCGCACCACGGTCTCACCATCGATATCGAGATGACGGATTGAGACATTCATCCGGTGGGTGTAACCGCCGAGGAGTGTGGCGTCCTTGAACCAATCCCAGAGGTCGCGATTCAGCGTCATGCCGCGACGGAGAATCACGGTCGCAAACGTCACCGTGCCCGCGCGCTGGTGCACCCCGTAGTTGAAACCGCCCTCCCGAATCGTCCGCGGCTCCATCGTTGCCTCCAGGCCACTGCATTCGGAAAACGCGCCGCCGGCAACCTGCTTATCGGCAATCCCGCTCGTGGGTTTCAAACTGGCCTCGCTGAAGATCAGTTGATAGCGAAAGCTTCCGACGGGAAGGTGATTGGCGTCAGGCATGGCGTTTAAGTGAGGACATCGAGCGCCGAGACGGCGCCCTCGCGGACGGAGAGAACGACCACAATGAGCCCGACCGGATGCGCGGGGGCGAACCGCACTTCGGCAATCACGCGACCATTGTCGCGGTCGTTTTGCGAGGTGGTCGTGTCGTCACAGCGGATTGAATACGCCTCGGCGGCGGATGCTCCCTGGAGCGCGCCGGCGGTGAAAAAGTCGTCGAGTAAGCGGTCGAGCTGGGAGCGAATCGACTCAGCGAGTTCCTCGCCCGAGGGTTCAAAGGAGGACGCTTCGCCGATCCGGCGCGCGGTGCGCAGAAGAGCGGCGGTGAGCCGGCCGATGCACGCCGGCCGGTGGGATTCCGCGGGGCTGGTGGTCACGTCCGAAAGCACGCGCACGCCATCCGGGGTTGGGCCGATCAACGACACGCGGTGGATGAGAGCCGGTGAATCGCCCTCCGCGGTGTCGAGCACGCGGTCAGCCGCGGACAGCTCTGGCTCGAAACCGTGGATACCGTGCAACGCCCGCCGGCCGATGCTGTGGGCGACGCCACGTTCCGGAATCGCACGCGCGAGTGCTCCCGCGTAAACACCGTCAGCCGGCTCCGCGCCGCCGGGTAGGGCCTCGGCGCCCGGGGTGTTAAGCCACGGATGACACAGCTGGAGAAACGCTGTCGCGATTCCGTCGGGCTCATCGAGGGATTTTCCCAGACCAAACACATTGGCGGGTTCGTCGAGCAACTGCGTGGGTCGGCCCACCACCGTGCGCGCTGGCAAAGGCAGGGCGAGGAGCAGTTGCACATCGCGGCGCTCGGCACGGATGAACTGGGCCGCGTGGCGGACTGCTCGCCGCCACTCGAGCAAACCCCTTTCGGTGCAGGCCGGAGCGGCGGAGATTTGACGGATTC
>CAYVDZ010001004.1:2064-2306 GCA_964450575.1 uncultured Opitutus sp. | reverse complement strand
GTCCTGACCGTTGCTCACCTCGGCGCGGTCGCGACTGATTTCACCGCCGGCGAATGCCTGCTCCTCCGAACCGATTGGTACAAACACGCGACTGATCCTGCGATCTATCGCGACGGGCTCCCGCGCATCGGCGACGAACTCGCCGCGTGGTGCGTCGCCCATCGGGTGAACGTTCTCGGCGTCGAACCACCTTCGATCGCCGACGTGAACAACCTCCCCGAAGTCACGCGTATCCACAAAAC
>CAYVDZ010001004.1:0-2054 GCA_964450575.1 uncultured Opitutus sp. | reverse complement strand
CTCGATCAACTCACGCAGGCCCGTGTCTTCTTCGCCGCGCTCCCCCTCAAGTTATCCGGTGGTGACGGCTGCCCCGTTCGAGCCATCGCCGTCGAGGGCGTCGATCCGTCCGTTTTCACCGCTTAGCCGGCGCTCTCCCTGCCTTCAGGCCCTCGCGCATCCAAAGTCCAACCACAAACCTACCCCATGCCGCGCCGCGCCCTCGTCGTCATTGCGACTTTTCTCCTCGCCTTCCTGCTGTACGTCGACCGCGTCTGCATCTCGACGGCGAAAATTCCGATCGTCACCGAGCTCGGCCTTTCCGATGCGCAGTTCGGATGGATCCTTTCATCGTTCGCGTTTGGCTATGCGTTGCTCCAGGCGCCCGCCGGCATCCTCGCCGATCGTTACGGAGCCCGCGTCATTCTCGCTGCGGTGGTTGGCTTCTGGTCAATCTTCACTGGCCTGACTGCCCTCGCCTGGAATTTCACGTCAATGATGGTGGTGCGTTTTCTCTTCGGCGCCGGTGAAGCGGGCGCCTTCCCTGGCATGGCTCGCACGGTCTTTTCCTGGATTCCGGTCCGCGAGCGCGGTCTCGTAAAAGGGATCAACTTTTCCGCGTCACGGCTCGGTGCGGCGGTTACCATGCCGACGCTCCCGTGGCTCATTGACAGCATCGGATGGAAAGCCTCGTTCGTAGTCCTCATGCTGATCGGCTTCGTCTGGGCCGCCGCCTGGTGGCTCTGGTTTCGCGACGAACCCGCCGATCAACCCGGCCTGTCCGATACCGAACGCGACTACATCCTGGCCAACCGCCAGGAACCCGGAATCGCCGCCGCGCCCGCTCCCGCGCTTTCAATTCCGACCCTCCTTCGCTCCGGAAATCTGTGGCTCCTGATGACTCAGTATTTCGCGAGCAACTTCACCTTCTTCTTCTGCCTGAGCTGGCTCTTCCCGTATGTGCAAAAGACCTACAGCCTTACTTACACGCAAGCGGGGCTCTATGCCATGATCCCGCTGCTCGGGGGCGCCGCCGGCAATATCTTCGCCGGCTGGCTGGTCGACGCGCTGTTCCGCACCGGGCATCCGCTCGGCTCAAGGCGCATCCCCGCCATCGCCGGTTTCACCCTCGCCGCTATCGGGCTCGTGCTGAGCGTCGACCAGGCGGATGTCGGCGGCGCGGTCTTCTGGCTGACCCTCGCGATCTTCGGAGCCGATATGACGCTCAGTCCATCGTGGTCCACGTGCATTGATATCGGCGGCCGCAATGCCGGCCAGGTTTCCGGCACCATGAACATGGCCGGCAATCTCGGTTCCGCCCTCGTGGCCCTTGCGTTTCCTTATCTCCTACTGTGGACCGGAAAACCCCAGACGTTCTTCTACGTCGGCGCCGGTCTTAGTGTCGTCGCCATCGCCTGCTGGATCTTCGTCCAGCCGCGTCAACGCATCCTGCCTGTGCTCGCATGAAAAAGCTCCGCGGAGTCTGCGTCGGTGCCGGCTACTTCAGTCGCTTCCAATATGAAGCGTGGCAGCGCATTCCCGAGGTCGAGATCGTCGCCCTCGCCAACCGAAACGTCGACAAAGCGCGCGAGGCCGCCGCGCTCCACGGCATTCCCCGCGCTTATGCCTGGAGCGATCTCGCCGCGATGCTCGACACGGAAAAACCCGATTTCGTCGACATCATCACGCCGCCGGAGACGCACCTCGTGGTCGTCCGCCTCGCCTCCGCCCGCGGCATCGCCATCATCTGCCAGAAGCCGGTCGCGCCCACCTGGGACGAGTGTGTCGAGGTCGTCGAAACCGCGCGCCGCGCGAACGTGCGCTTCATGGTGCATGAAAATTTCCGCTGGCAACCGTGGTACCGCGAGATGCGACGGCTGCTCGATGCCGGCACCTTCGGCGAACTGTTCTCGATCGGGATCCGCATGCGCATGGGCGACGGCTGGCAGGACGACGCCTACCTCGCGCGGCAACCGTTCTTCCGCACTTACCCGCGTCTTTTTGTCTACGAAACTGGCGTCCACTTTCTGGATACATTCCGTTTTCTCGGTGGCGAGATCGCCACGATCTACGCC
>CAYVDZ010001003.1:0-2306 GCA_964450575.1 uncultured Opitutus sp. | reverse complement strand
GTTTGATATAGGCGCGGACCGCCGCACGAATTCCCTGCGCGAGTTTTAAACCGGGATCGAGGTACGGCACGAATACGCTTTCGACGCCACAGCACACGACCTCGTCGGGAAACAAGCGGCGGCGGGCAAACGTGCGCGCGTGACGCGTGCACAGCAGCTGATTCACCGCGATGGGATGCGTGTGACCGACAAAATTCACGCCGGGCAACATGAGCAGGAACGCGTGAAAGATCGCCTCGACCGACGGCTTGCGCGCGGCCGGATCGACCCGCGCCGCCAACAACGCCTCGTCAATCGCCGAGTCGCTGAAGGCCTTGCGCTCCAACAAAAGGGCGAGATCGGCGAATCGACATTGCGTGACTCCGAGAGGCGAGAGCGTGCCAAGATTCGAGCCACTGGCTTTTACCCAGAACGTTTCCGGGGAAACGCGCGCCGACGTGTTGCCTTCCCCGAGGATGGCCAGCTTGCGCTCTTCGCGCCCCAAGTCGTGCGACAACCCCAACAGGGACTGCAGCAACGAAGCGAAAGCGCCGGAATCAGACGACATATGGCTACAGATACACCGAAAAAATTGCCGAAGATGTCAATCAAAGGATTGCAGGATCTTCCAATATCTTCCAAACGTCTTCATCAACTATGCAATCAGAGGAGCGCCAAGCCCGGGTTGAAGCGTATCTGCAGGAGGCAGAGTTCGCCTCGTTGGAGGAGCTGGCGCGACACGTGGGCGTTTCCGTATCGACCGTTCGCCGCGACGTATCCGCATTGGAAGGACAAGGCCTGATCCGGCGCACCCATGGCGGCGCCCGGATGGGGCCAACCCAGAAAGGGGACGAATTCGTGTTCAACATCCGCGACACCAAGCAGGTCGCGGAGAAGGAAGCGCTCGGCGCGGCCTGTGCCGCCTTGGTGCAGCCCGGGCAGAACGTTATTCTGGATAGCGGTACCACCTGCCTGCATGTCGCGAAGCACTTGGGCGAAAAGGTGGCACAGGTGATCACCAATTCGCTCCCGATCGCGAATTTGTTTTCCGGCTCCAACCGCCACGAAGTCCACCTCTCGGGTGGCGTGATTTATCCGCGGCTGGGCACGCTCGTCGGGCCGCATGCGGTCGACTTCTTTTCGCGGATGCACGCCGATGTCGCCGTGTTGAGCGGGAGCGGGATCGCCGGGGACGGAATCTATAATTCGCACGCGCTGCTCGTCGATATCCAGCGCGCCATGATCGCCGGAGCGGCCAAGGTGATCTTCTGTTTCGACCACACCAAGTTCGATCGGCGTTCGACGTTCTTCCTCACGGATTTTGCTCCGGTGGATATCGTCGTGACCGATGCCGCGGCCCCGAAAGCCCTCGTGGCTGCACTGCGCCGAAAAGGAATCGAAGTCGTGGTCGCGCGTTCGTGAGTTCGGGCCGCTAACCGCGTAGCGAGGCGATGCTTAAGGCCGTTGAGGTTCAAACATCGATCAACCGCGGATGACGCGGAGGGAGCGGATGGTTGAAGGTGTTCTCCGGTCTTATCCGCGAGCTCGGCGCAATCCGCGGTTAAAAAATCCGAGGTTTGGAAAAACTGGACCTGTTCACAAAGCGTTTGGCCCATTCACGGCCTCTAGAGCACCACGTTATCGATGAGGCGCACTTGATCGACCCAGACTGCAATCGCCAACAAGGTGGCGCCCGGAACGATTTCCCGCATCGGCTCCATCGTGAGCGGATCGACCGTGGAAATGTAGATCACCCGGATCATGCGTTTTTCTCCCAAGTGATGGGTCACTTCGGCGATCACCCGATCGGGGCTGCGCACGCCGTTCGCGACCATTTCCCGCGCCTGCTGCAGGGCGGCATAAATCGCGAGAGCGTCTTCATGCTGCCGCGTGGTGAGATCGCTGTTCTTCACTGAAACCACCAGCCCATCCGCTTCGCGCACGACCGGCACAACGACGACCTCCACTTCGAAACACAAATCGACGATCATCTTGCGGACGACGGCCACCTGCTGCGGATCGCGCTGCCCCATCACGAGCACATCGGGCCGGATCACGTTGAGGAGCTTCGTGATTCCCGTCGTCACCCCGCGGAAATGTGAAGGGCGAGACACCCCACACAAGGGCCGGCTCACCGCGTCCTCCGTCACAAAGGTCGAGAATCCGCGCGGAAACATCTCCTCCGCCGTCGGCTGGAAAAGCACGTCAACGCTCAGCTCTTCGCACAGCTTGGCGTCGGCCTCGGGCGTCCGCGGATACCGGGCAAAATTCTCACTGGGGCCAAAGGCCAGCGGATTGGGAAACACGCAGACCACCACCACGGGGGC
>CAYVDZ010001002.1:0-2308 GCA_964450575.1 uncultured Opitutus sp. | reverse complement strand
CTTAACCGCGTCGAGAATTTCCTGCATCGTTTCATCCACGGAGAGGTCGAGCGGACGGAGGTACAGAATCTCGAGGTTCCCCGAATCCTGGGCGGACTGCAGATCCAGTCCAAGTTTTGCCGCTCGCGACTTATACCTGAGCGGGCGTTCTTCGAAGATCACGATAATGCCCGGTTCCCGCTTCCGGAGGCCGGCGGCGATGAATTGAGTCGCCAGGACCGATTTACCCGTTCCCGAGGGTCCGGCCAGCAAGACGCTGTCACCTTCGAGAGCACCTCCGCCCATCAACCTGTCCAGCTCAGGGATGCCCATGGAAAGTCGGCGGGAGCTATGCTTTGTCGACGGTGTACGCAGGCCCAGCGTCCGCGAGAACGCTTGGATGCCAGAATCCCCGATTCGGATCGTATGCAATCCTGGCACCGAACCCTGACCGCGTAACTTGATGACCTGCAGCTTCCTCACGACCGAGTTTCTTTCCGCCGTTTGACTCAGCCAAATGATGCCGTCGGCGACCGTGAACACGGGGTTATCGCGCACTTCTCCCTCTGAATACTCACCGATCAAGAACGTGGTCGCCTGATAACTCGTGAGCATCATGGCGAGTCGCTGGACGAAGGATTGCAGCTCCATATCCTGCTCGCCCCCGCCCGTCCGCGGCATTTTCCGGAGGACCGAGCGAAACGAGTCCACCACCACCACTCCGGGGTTGGATGCGTCCAATTCTTTTTTGATCTCCTCGAAGACCGCGCTCAAATCCTTCTCCACGACCACTTCGGTGAGATTTATAAAGCGGATGGAACGGTCGAGTTTGGTCGGATCGAAGAATGAGTACTGCTGCTGGTAGCGCAGCATCTTGATCGCCGGTTCTCCCAGCACGGTGAAATACAGGGCCGGACGCTTGAGAGTGGCATTGGCAAACACAAACTGGTGCGCCAACGTGGTCTTGCCGCAGCCCGGGGCGCCCGCGATGATATTGAACGAGAACTCGGGCAGCCCACCTCCCAAGATTTCATCAAGGCCGCGCACACCGGTGGGCAACTGGCGGATCGTGACCTTTTCGTTGCCAGGCGTTTCTGGACTGTCATTACGCCGTGGCGGAGCTTTGGACTTTTTCTTCATGACTTCTCCATTCCCGATGGTTAATTCTTGAGTGCCAATTTCGGCCAGACATTCTGCACCAGACGCAGCGTGAGCGCTTCGCCGATAAAGGTCGCCAACAAGCCGAGTAAGTGGGCGACGAGGGCGGTGCCACCCTCTACGCTTTCCGCTTGATCCTTGATTTCGGCCTGAATTTCCAACGATCCGTCAGGTTTGACCTGCACTTCACTCAGCCAGGGTACCTCTGACGTGGCGAGGGACAAGGCACGCGCCATGACAGAATGAAACCCTCCGGACCCGACCAAGCTGGACAAGGAGCGGCGTAATTTTTCGCAGACCCGAAAAGTAGCATGAACTTTTACGGTGGCGCCTTTGCCCACCCGAGTCTCCTCGGCAATCAGGCGCTCAGCAATCGTCTGGTTGTCCCACGATGGAATGGACATCGTTTAAGGTGCGCCGGTTCGCCTTGGCGTGGATGGCATCCGTTTAAGGAGCCGACGGCTCGGCGGCTCTTTCCGCGCCTAGGTTGATGAATCTCGCGCCCAGCTTGTGGAGACTGTCAGCTGAATCCTGGGCTGTATCCGTGCGATTCGAATCGGGAAACTCGCACAGCATCCAATAGTCATGGAGGGCCTTCACCAGGATACGGAGCTCGGCGGGGGAGCTTGGTTTCAGGTGATACGCACTCGCGCCCAGCCAGTAGGATTTTCGGATATCATCGTCATCCACCGACCCCGACAGCATGACCGACAGTATCTGAGGCGCTTTCAAATTTCGCTTTAAAAATTCAAGGACTCCAAATCCATCGACTTCAGGCATCTTCAGATCGATGATAAGAAAATCAGGATACGCAAAAGCGCTGCGGTCCGAATATTTTCCTTCGCCTTTAAGGTAGGCAATGGCCTCGACCCCGCCGTCCACCGTTCGAATCTGCGAGGTGGCGTCCACCGCCCGGAAAGCTCCCTGAATGAACATCAAGTCATTGGGATCGTCGTCTGCGATAAGAATTGTCGCGCTGGTCTTTTTCATATTCCGCGTGCGTTGTCAGAGTGTTCCGGACCTCCCTAGGGTTCCCTTACACCAGCGACTCATGTGATTTTGTGAATTTGACTTTGGGTGCGGCGGCGCCATTGGGGCCTGACTTCCGGGCGGGCCGCACGGTGAGCGCGACTGCTAACCGCACGCCCGGGGGGCTGCCCCCCCCTATGCG
>CAYVDZ010001001.1:0-2312 GCA_964450575.1 uncultured Opitutus sp. | reverse complement strand
GTGTGTGCTCGCGGGCTTTTCGGATCAGCTCGCGAAACGGCTCGATGCGGGAACCTTGCGCTGCGAGTTGGTGCATCTTCGGCGGGGCGTCCTGGCGCGCGAAAGTAGTATCCAGAAATCCCCGCTCCTGGTGGCGGCGGAGATCAGTGAGATCGAAGGCCGGGGCGGTGAGATCAACGTGCTGCTGTCATTGGCGACGGCGGTGGAGGAGGCCTGGCTCAAGGAAATCTTTCCAGATGATTATCGTGAAACCGCCGGAGTGGTTTACGACGAACAGGTGCGGCGGGTGATGTCGCGGCGCGAGCGGAGGTTTCGTGATTTGGTGCTGGAATCGAAGGCGAGTGCCGAGGACGCGCCGCTTGATGCGGCCGCGGCGTTGCTCACGAAGGAAGTGCTCGAGGGCCGGATCAAACTTGAGGCGTGGGACGATACGGTCGAGCAGTGGATCACGCGGGTTAACCGCCTGGCCGAGTGGTTTCCCGAACTCGAAGTGAGCCCGATCACCGAAGCGGATCGCGCGACGCTGATCGAGCAAGTGTGTTATGGAGAGCTCGGCTATCGGGCGATCAAGGACAAGCCGGTGATGCCGGTCCTGCGGGAGTGGTTGACGGCCGAGCAATTCGCCGTGCTCGACGATTATCTGCCCGAGCGGCTGACCATGAGCAATGGCCGGCGCTCGCGCGTGAGTTATCCCAAGGAGGGCCCGCCGGTATTAAGCGCCCGGATACAGGAACTCTATGGCATTGAAGGAAAATTCTTTGTCGGGCACGGCCGCGTGCCCGTGAAGATTGAAATCCTGGCGCCGAATCAACGTCCGCTGCAGGTGACGGATGACCTGACGGCGTTTTGGCGCGACATGTATCCGAAGGTGAAGGCAGAGTTGTCGCGGCGTTATCCGCGCCATGAGTGGCGGTGAGAAAAATCGGGAAACATCGAAAAGCGGAAAATCGGTCCTGCTTTGCGCGCTTCGCAGGGCACGGCCCTCCAGCTCGACGGATCAGGGTAGGGCGGGTCTGTGACCCGCTGTAGGTAGGTCACAGACCTGCCCCACGAGTACGAGCAGACGTTAACGGCCGGCTCAGTCCCGTTTGGTTTGCTCCAGCGGGAGATCGTGCATCTTCAGTTCAGGGTTCTTCTCTTTGAAGTAGCGCAACGTCCATTCGTTGGGGAAGAGAGCGATCGGCTGGTCGAATTTGTCGGTGCCGAAACTTACACCGGTCGCGACGACGATCGCGCTGGGGTTCTTCAGGGCCGGGTGGGGCTCCAGCCATTTCATGAGGGTCCACGGCGTGGGCGTGAGGCGGGACTCTGCGTTGTATTCACTTTGGAGACGCCATTGCACGACTTCGAACTGCAGCGGACCCACCGCGGCCAGCAGCGTGGCGCCGGGGGGCGCGTTGCGGGCATTGAAGGCCTGCACGACGCCTTCCTGGAGCAACTGCTCTAGGCCGGCGCGAAACTTCTTTGCGTCGGACGGGGTGGGGTTCGAGATGTACGTGAAAACTTCCGGCGGGAAGCGGGGGATCTCGTCGTAGTTGATCGACTTGTCCTCGGTCAGCGTGTCGCCGATGCCGAACTCGCTGTGGCCGACGAGGCCGATGACGTCGCCTGGCCAGGCTTCATCCACGGTTTCGCGTTCCTGACCAAAAAGTTTGTGTGACGACGACAGGCGCATGGTTTTGCCCGTGCGTTGATGCGTCACCATCATGTCGCGCTCGAACTTTCCGGAACAGATCCGGATAAAGGCGATGCGATCCCGGTGCTTCGGATCCATGTTGGCCTGGATCTTGAAGACGAACCCGGAGAACTTGTCATGTGCCACGGGAATTTCGCGCTTGGGGGCATCGGCTGACGCCGGCGGCGCATCGCCCTCGGGTTTCGCGATTCCGGGTACCGTGATCATGGAGCGACGCGGGGCGGGCGGTACGGAGTCTTTTAAGAAACCGTCGAGCAGCAGCTGAATCCCGAAGTTGTTGACCGCACTGCCGAAGAACACCGGCGTTTGCTGGCCAGCCCGCACCTTGGCGAGATCGAAGGGATGACCGGCGCCATCGAGCATCGCGAGCTGTTCGGTGACCTCGCCGTACGTGTAGTCATCGAGCTTGGCGCGTACCACGTCATCCTCGAGTGAGGTGACGTTAACCGGAGCTTGGTACTTGCCGCCGGCGACCCGCTCGAACAAATGCACCTCGCGTGTCCGCCGATCGAATACACCGCGGAACCCGGGCCCGTTGCCCAGCGGCCAGACTACCGGTGAAGACTGCAAGCCCAGCACGGTCTCGAGTTCATCGAGTAACTCCAGGGCATTGCGC
>CAYVDZ010001000.1:0-2313 GCA_964450575.1 uncultured Opitutus sp. | reverse complement strand
GTTGCAACGTGAGTTCGATTTCCGCGGCGACGAGTTGGGCCGCGCAAAGCTCGAGAGTGAGTCGATCCAGCAGGCGACGGAGAATGAACAATAACGGCTCCAGCGTCTCGACTTCCTGTTCGAAGGGCATCGTCGCAGTGAAATGTTGCCCGGGGACGACGAGGTGAAGCGGCCGTGGTTCGCCGCCCGAGGCCCGGTTCCAGAGCATCAGGCCGACGGTGCCGAAACGGCGGACGATTTCATCGCGCGGCAGGGAGGTGAGATCGCCCAGCGTACGCAGTCCCCACGTGGTGAGAATGGCGGCGAGTTCAGGTGGCGGATCGGCGGCCACGAGCGGGAGTGGCGCGAGGAAGGCCTTTTCGCCGGTGATGGCGAAGACGCGGTGGGATTCGGGGAGGCCGGAGCGATAGGGGATCGGCGCTTCCGCGAGGCCGGGGGTTAAGTTGAGTTCGGACTGCGGGATCGTCGGGAACGCGAGTGGATGGCCTGACTGCGGCGGTTGTCGGGTGAGATAAACGGTGTGACGGTCGGCGGCGGCCCGGGCGGCGTAGAGGGCGAGCAAAGGCGTGCGACCGATGCCGGCGGTGGCGGGCAGGCCGAGGGCGTCGAGTTGAGCGATCGCGGTGGCGGCGAGCGGTTGAGGCGCGGTGCGGCTGCCTTTGAGGTCCGCGGTGCAAATTCCGGGTGAGGTATCCTCGATGGCGGGAGAGAGGGTGAACGCGACGGCGAGGAGGGCGGCGCGGGCTTCGGCGTCGGCGTCGGCGTTGGGGGCGCGAATGAGCAAAGTCGGACAACGCGCGACGGCTTGCGGTGCCGTCATGCCAAGTTGGATACCGCAGGCCCGGGCGGCGGGATTGGCGGCGAGGAGCAGTGATTTTTTATGGTGGTTCGCGAACAGGGCGGTGGGTTTCAGCGCGGCCTCCGGTTCCGTGCGCAGCACGGCGTGCAGCGCGAAGTCGGCGATGTGAAGGACGGCGAACATCGGTTCAAATAAATCTCAATGTTGAGATTTCACCTTCTGTGTTCATCCGGCGGCGGCCTGGACGCGCTGCCGTTGCAGGACGGGCGTAAGTTCGGTGGTGAGGATAAGGCGCTCGCGGTCGAGGGCAGTGGCCTCGTGCGGATTCGAGAGTTGCAGCCGCAATTGCGCGCTGGGCACAGACGGGCGAGGGGTGGCGACGACCAAGGCAAGATCGGAGGGCTCGACAGCGCGCTGCAGACGATACCATTGCGTGGCGGGCGTGCGGCGCAGATCGCTTTCGGGCGCGCGGCGCAGATCGAGGAACACGAGACCAAGATTGGCATCGCGGGCCAGGAGGTCGGTGGCGCTGAGCGCGGCGGTGGTGGAGGCGCAACGGACCCAGACCAGATGCGCAAGAAGGTCCTCGGTGAAGGAAGCCGGATCGAAGGAGTCGGTGCTATCGATCAGGGCGACGCGGGTGCGGGTGGCCCGGGTGGCGGTGAGCAGTTGGCCCAGCAGCAAGTGGCTGCCGCAACTCGGCGCAGTGCAGACGATCTCGGTGAGCGCACTGAGGGGAAGGCCACCGGTGGCGTCATCGAGTGAGGCGATGCCGGTGGGCAGCAGGCGGCCCATCGTGCGGGGTACGGTGGGGAAGCGCTCGGCGAGTTGACGCCGGAGCGCCGCGAGCTTGTCGGACGCGGCTGCCATGGGAACGAAGACCGGAAAACGAAAGCCAGAAATCAGCGTTCACAACTGCCGGTGGGACCACGGGCGGAACCTCCGCCAACGGCGGAAAAACGATCGGCCGCGGAACACGTTGATGACGTGAAACGCGTGCAAATCCCGAAGCAGGGAGCGGGGGAGTGATCCTGGTAAACGCACCGGAGGGGATTCCCGCGCATCTTGCACAAAAAGCCGCGTCAGTTCGGAGCTCAGCCGCAAGCGCGTACGGGAGACCCGGAAGCCGCGGACGAAACGGAAGCCATGGACGATCCGGAACACGTGGTCGAGGAGTGTCAGCGAATCCTGGGAAGGCGCGTGACTCCGATTGGAGTCCAGCCGCGGCGAAGGAGCCGGAATCGTTGAATCGAAAGAGACTGATTTCATTCGCGGTGAGGCGAGATGCGCGGGCGTTTCCGAGGGGACGCCTAGTTTACGTGCGTGCGCAGGAGACCGATCATCACGCCCTGAATGATGAGTTCCTCGGCGGGGAGGAGATCGGGATAGCGTGGATTTTCGGCGCGGAGAAAAGGGCGGCCGCGTTGGAGCAGATAGCGCTTCAGGGTGGATTCGCCGTCGATCAAGGCGGCGACGATGTCGCGGGGCCGGGGTTCGCGCGGGGTGACGAAGAC
>CAYVDZ010000999.1:0-2315 GCA_964450575.1 uncultured Opitutus sp. | reverse complement strand
GGCCAGGTCCATCACATGAAATTCGAGCGCGGCAAGACCATGAAAAAGCTCGAGGTCATCGGCAAGGCCAGTGGCACGGGCACGCTCATCAGTTTCAAGCCCGACGCCGAGATCTTCAAGGAGACCACCGTCTTCCTAGCGAGCCGCATCGGCCAGCGACTCCGCGAACTCGCGTTCCTTAACTCCGGCCTGCAAATCGTCTTCACCGACGAGCGGCCCGCCGAGCCGAAAGTCGAAACCTTCTATTATAAGGACGGCGTCGAGGAATTCGTGAAGCAGCTCAACCAGGGCAAGACCCCGGTACATCCCAAGCCGGTCACGGTCAGGAAGGAAACTACGGTCAAGATGGACGACAAGGATGTCGATATCCACGTCGAGGTCGTTCTGCAGTACAACGACACCTACAACGACCAGGTTCTCTGCTATACCAATACGGTTCACAATCCCGACGGCGGCACGCACCTTTCCGGTTTTCGCTCCGCTCTGACGCGCGCCATCAATCAACACGCCAAGGCCAACAATCTCCTCAAAGACAAGGACCCGCAGATCACCGGTGACGATGTTCGCGAGGGGCTTGCCGCCGTCATTTCGATCAAGCACAGCGATCCGAAGTTCGAATCCCAGACCAAGGTTAAGTTGCTCTCGCCTGAAGTGGAGAGCATTGTCGGCTCCGTTTGCTACGAGGGTCTGATGTTTTATTTCAGCAGCAACCCGCCCGTTGCCAAACGCATCGTCGACAAGGCGCTCAATGCGGCCCGCGCCCGCGAAGCCGCCCGCAAGGCGCGCGAAACCGTCCGCAAGGGCGCCCTCTCCAGCGGCGGCCTCCCCGGCAAACTCGCCGACTGCTCCGAACGCGATCCCGCCTTGGGCGAACTATATATCGTCGAGGGCGACTCCGCCGGCGGCTCCGCCAAACAGGGCCGCGATCGTCGTTTCCAAGCCATCCTTCCGCTCCGCGGCAAACTCATCAACACGGAGAAGGCACGGCTCGACAAGGTTCTCGCCAACGAGGAAATCCGGACGCTGATCACCGCAATCGGCACCGGGATCGGCGAGGGCGACGACTCCGTCGGCGGCTTCAACGTCGAAAAAGCACGCTACCACAAGGTCATCATCATGACCGATGCCGACGTCGACGGCTCCCATATCCGCACGCTACTGCTGACGTTCCTCTATCGGCAGATGAAGGGCCTGATTCAGCGCGGCTATGTCTATATCGCCCAACCGCCGCTCTACCGGATCAAGCGCAAGAAGCGCGAGCAATACGTCGACAACGACGAACAGCTCAATCGCATCCTCCTCGAGCTCGGCTCCGAGGACGTCGTGCTCACGCGCCTGAGTGACAAGCACGTCTTTGCCCCCGCTCAAATCGACAAGATTGTCGAGAACCTCGCGGCCCTTGAGAAACTCGGCGCCGGTGTGACCCGTTACGGAGCTTCGCTCGCAGAATACCTCGATACCCACGACCCCGTCACGCACGCGCTCCCCCGCTACGTGTCGCGCGTCCGCGAGGGCAACAAGGAGACGCACGAATTCCACCGCGATGAACACGCGCGCGCGAAATTCCTCGCCGACCACAACCTCAATGCCGATCTCACCGAACAAACGGAAAATGGCACAGGGATCCCTGGCGCGCCCGGTACGCCGGGAGTCCCCGGTACCGGCGCGCCGTTTGAGCGGAAACCACTGACGCAGCCCAAGCGCGTCACGATGCATGAGATTTTCGAGAGCACCGAGATGGCCAAGCTCCTGAAGGCCATCGCCGCGATCGGCTTGGATATTGCCGTGTTCGGTCCGAGTGAAACGCCTCGTTTCACCATTCTCGAAAACGCGGGTCACAAGAGTGAGAACACCATCGAGCTCCACAGCCCGCTCGCGATCGTCACCACCATCCGCGCCAACGGCCGGAAGGGCCTGAGCATTCAACGCTACAAGGGTCTCGGTGAAATGAACCCGAAGCAGCTGTTCGAAACGACCATGGACCCGGCGAAACGCCGCCTGCTCAAAGTCGACATTGCCGACGCCGCCAAGGCCGACGCCTTGTTCACCCTTTTGATGGGCGACGAAGTGCCTCCCCGCCGCCAATTCATCGAAGACAACGCGCTCAACGTGCAGTATCTGGATATCTGATACGAGGGACGGGCGGCCGGGTTGGTTTTGCAGCCTTACTCAGCCGCCCCAGCCCGCTACTCTGCCCGCCGCTCCGTCCGTTTCACTAGCCGCTCCCCGCTTCTCCTTCGCTCTCGCGCCCTAACCGGGCTTCTGTCCGCCACCTCTCGCTTCCCGCTACTCGCTCCCCGCACTTTCATCCGTGT
>CAYVDZ010000998.1:0-2316 GCA_964450575.1 uncultured Opitutus sp. | reverse complement strand
AGAGTGGCCTCGGCAAGTCGGTAGAGGCCACGACCGGCTTTCGCGAGCTTGCCGCAGGCCGTAAGGCGTGTGAGATAAACCCTCGGAATGCCAAGCACGGCCAGATCACTGGGACGCAGTAGGCCTTTCTGCTGGGCGAGCTGCAGAAGCCGATCAGTATGGCGGGGTTTGGGAAGCATGATGCGGCATTATGTTCCTAAATATCGTTACTTGTAAATATGTAACGTATAAATGAAACACCGTCGCCCGAATTGCCCAATCGGGCCGGCAACTTTGCCGGCGCAATTGTAATCTAGCTCTCATCGTGCTATAGTTATCCGCCGGCAAGTTTGCCGGCGAAATGCTGACCATGAGATTTGAATGGACTTAACACTTCCACTTTATCCGGCATCCGGCCTCTCTGGCGTCGCGGCGAAGGTCGGGTTTCGATTCGGCGCCAAAGGTACGCACACAAGCCGCACGATGATGCTCAGCGAACTGAGCGCGGCGTTCGCCGCAGTACCGGAGCAAGGCTCGCGGACGGAGTTCGCGTCCGCGATCATCGATGGCAACTGCCTGGGGAAGACCACCGGCGCGACACGGCGGCTCACCAATCAGCGCTTGAGTGAACTCTATGCACTCGACCGCGACGTGCCGATCTTCCGCGTCCTGCGGAACCTATGGTCGATGGACGAACCGGGCCGTCCGCTGCTCGCGCTTCTTTGCGCGATTGCCCGCGACCCTCTGCTTGCGGCGACGGCCGCGCCGGTGGTGAATCTGACACCGGGCAGCGATCTGCAACGCGACCGGATTGCAGCAGGGCTGCGGGAAGTGGTCGGTGATCGTCTGAGTGACGCAACGATCGAGAAGGTCATCCGCAATGCGTCCAGTTCCTGGGCGCAATCCGGCCATCTGGTCGGACGCACTTTCAAGAAGCGCATTCAGGTGCGCACGACGCCGGCAACGGCGTCGTTCGGTCTCTACCTTGGATACGCCGCAGGTTTTCGCGGACCCCAGCTTTTTTCGTCGGGCTGGATGAGGGTGCTCGACTGCACGCCCACCAGCGCCCGCGATATGGCGGTGGAAGCGAAACGCATCGGATTGATTGACCTTCGAGTCTCCGGAGAGATCATCGATCTCGTGCTGGACCGGCTCGACCCTCTCGCCAAACGGAGCTGATCGATGGCACGAATTGAAGACCTCGCAGACCGCTTCGAGCGGCACATCGCCACGCCGTGGCAACGAACGGTGTCCGGCGCGCAGCGCGTCGTCATGCTCGTCTATGACAAGGAACTCGAACGCACGCTGCGCGCCCGCAAGGCGGCGTTCGAAACCGCCACCCGCCAGGCAGGGCACGACTGGCACGAGGTCGATGTCTCGGACGCATTCGCATCGTGGATGGCATCCGACGAATATCGCGAGGCCTACTTCGAGGCGCCCGAGGACCTGCAACTCAAATTGCAGGCCGAGTTCCCGGAATATGTCGCCGAGCGCCTGCGCTCAGCCCTGACGGGCGATGGCGTCAACGAGGATTCGGTCGTCGCGCTTTTCGGCGTCGGTGCCCTGTTCGGATTCGCGCGGCTTTCCCAGATTTTGAAACTGGTCGAAGCCGACATCAAAGGGCGACTGGTGGTGTTCTTTCCGGGACACCTGGACCGCAGCAACTACCGTCTGCTCGATGCCCGCGACGGATGGAACTATCTGGCCGTGCCCATCACGCTGCACGGAGAAGGAGGGGGAGCGCAATGAAGATCAAGGACGTTCTGCAACGAGACCCCGGCGCATTTCCCCTGGTCAATCAGGGGCAGGCCCGGATCGTAGACAGCCACAACGCAAAAGCGCTGGAAGAGTTGCGCGGCGAACTCTCCACCTTCGTCTGCGAGGGGCAATACGCGGACGGCGTGCAAAGGATCATCCGCTCGTACCTCGACAGCGGCGGCAGGACGAACCAGAAGGCCGCGTGGGTCAGTGGCTTCTTCGGCAGCGGCAAGTCGCACCTGCTCAAAATGCTCTGCCACCTCTGGCAGGACACCGCGTTTCCGGATGGAGCAACGGCCCGGGCGCTGGTGCCGGCGATGCCCGAGGAACTGCGGGCATTGCTCCGCGAACTCGATACCGCCGGACGCCGTGGCGGCGGACTGTTGGCGGCGGCGGGATCCCTGCCGAGCGGCACCACCGATCAGGTGCGGTTGACCATTCTTGGCATCCTGCTGCGGGCAGTCGGTCTCCCCGAGCAGTATCCGCAGGCGCGGTTCTGCCTCTGGCTGCACGCGCAGGGCTTCTACGAAAAAGTCAGGAAGCAGGTTGAATCCGCCGGCAAGGTCTTCGACAAGGAAC